>JAVZFM010000012.1:0-19543 GCA_038872815.1 Bathyarchaeia archaeon | reverse complement strand
CAATGAAAATTTTAGGTAGTGGAAAATGAAAGAATTATGGTTAAGCGTAGAAAAAGGATTAAAAGATGATACTAAAACAAAGCTTTTAAAAGAATCTTTAAACTATTGCAATGGCGTTATAGTTGACAAAAGCGATTTTGAACTAGCTAAAAAGCTTGGAATAAATGTTATTTCTAATCATGAAAACTCGGATATAATCTTAATTGAGGAACTCAATGAAAGGCTTATAAAATCTTTAAAAAGTAATGGAAAAAAAGTTGCTTTCAAGCTTAACGTAAAAGGAAAAGAGGATGAAGATCTAGCTTCTCAAGCTGCTAGCCTTTCATGCGATTATATTATTATATATTGTTTAGATTGGAAAGTAATTCCTCTTGAGAATTTAATAGCTAAAGTAAAAGGAAAAAGTAAGCTTTTAACTGAAGTTTCAAGTTCAAGCGAAGCTAAAGTTGCTTTAGAAACTCTTGAACTTGGATCAGATGGAGTAGTATTAAAAACTTTAAACGAGGAAGAAATACAAGAAACAAGAAACATATTAGAAGAGGGTATAAAAAAAGTAGAACTTTTAAAAGCAAAAATTGTTAAAATGGAGCCAATAGGCTTAGGAGCAAGAGCATGTATAGACACTTGTGATTTAATGGATATGGGTGAAGGTTTATTAGTAGGAAGTCAATCCTCTGGATTTTTCTTAGTCCAAGCAGAGGTTTATGAAAATCCATTTGTTGAATCTAGGCCTTTTAGAGTAAACGCTGGAGCAATATCGCTATACGTGCTATGTCCTAAAAACAAAACTAAGTACCTTTCAGAGTTAAAAGCTGGAGATCAAGTCCTTATAGTAAACAAAGATGGTAAAACTAGAACAGCTGCTATTGGTAGAGTAAAAATTGAAAAAAGGCCGTTAATGCTTATTGAGGCAAGTTATGAGGGAAGAATTATAAAAACAATAGTACAAAATGCTGAAACTATAAGGCTAGTAACTCCAACAGGATCAAAATCCATAGTTGAATTAAAACTTGGGGATGAAGTTTTCGTTCATCTAGAAGAAGGAGGAAGACACTTTGGTATGCTTGTAAAAGATGAAATGGTGATAGAACGCTGAATTCAAAAATTTGTGTTTCATTGTTCGCTAATAATGTTTTAGAAGCTTTAAGCTTAATTGAAAAAGCTGAAAAACTTAAAATAGGTTTTATAGAAATTAGATTAGATGAGTTTGAAGAAATAGACAGGCTAAGCGATATTACTAATTGGACTAGAATTCCATTAATAGCTACAAATAGACCTTTAAAAGAAGGAGGAAGATTTAAAGGTAGTGAAGAAAAAAGAAAGGAAATATTGCTTAATGCTGCTAAAGCAGGTTTTAACTATGTAGATATAGAGTTATTTATGCCATCACTTCAAGAAATGATTGATGAATTAAGGAAGTATGATACAAAAGTTATAATATCTTTTCATGATTTTGAAAAAACTCCTAAAATCGATGAATTGAAAAGCATACTGAATCAAGAAATTGATCATGAAGCTGATATTTGTAAAATAGTTACTACGGCTAAAAGATTTGAGGACAATTTAATCATACTTAATTTCTTAAGTGAAGAATCAAAAAAGGTTAAGCTAGTAAGTTTTGCAATGGGAGAACATGGAAAAATATCACGAGCCCTTTCTCCTTTTTTTGGATCTTACTTTACATTTGCTTCATTAGAAAAGGGAAAAGAAACTGCCTCAGGACAGCTAACTGTATATGAGCTTAAATCCATATATGAAACTTTGGGGTTTTAATAAATTGAGCATTACAGGCAAGACTAAAGTATGTTGCTTAATAGGAAGTCCAATAGAGCATTCTTTAAGCCCAGTTATGCATAACGCTGCCTTCAGGGCTTTAAACTTAGATTATGTTTATGTCGCATTCAATGTTAATGAATCTCAATTAAAAAATGCTATCGATGGGATTAAAGCTTTAGGAATTCATGGCGTTAACGTTACAACTCCGTACAAAACAGCTGTAATTAAATTTTTAGATAAACTTGATGAATCTGCAGCTGAAGCGAAAGCTGTAAATACAATACTTAACGTTAATTCTAAGCTTATAGGATATAATACAGATGGAATTGGAGCCATAAATGCTTTAAAAGAGAATGGTGTTTTATTAAAAGATAGAAAAGTAGTATTGCTTGGAGCTGGAGGAGCTGCTAGGGCTATAGCCTTTAGTTTAATCAAAAATAGATGTAAACTTGTTGTATTTAATAGAAATTTCAACAAAGCAAAAAAATTAATTAAGGATTTAAAGAAAAAAAATAAGGAAATTGAAGTAAGTTGCTATAGGCTTTATGATGAAAATTTAAAAAAAGAATTAAGCGATGCAAATGTTTTAATAAATGCAACATCAGTTGGTATGCATCCAAAAGAGAATGAAAGTTTAGTTAAAAAAGAATTCCTTAATCCAAGCCTTTATGTATTCGATATAGTTTATAATCCTTTAGAAACAAAACTTTTAAAGGATGCTGAATCTATTGTAGCTAAAGTAATAAATGGGTTAGAAATGCTTGTACATCAAGGAGCTCTTTCTTTCAAGATTTGGACTAGAAAAGATGCGCCAATTGAAGTTATGAAAAACGCTATTAAATCAAAACTTTTAGAGTGATCATTTCATGAAAAAAATAGGAAAAGCTATTTCATATGGAGCTGCTACTATAATAAATGCAATAGCCACTGGAAAAGGAGCTGCTTTTGGAGTAGATTTATGGACCAAAGCTAAGGTTGAATTGATTGAATCGACTAAAAAAATTGAAGTAAAAATAAATAATGATCCAAAAGAAAATGTAGAGCTTGCAGTAAAAGTGTTTAAAAAAGTATTAGAGCACTTTAATTTAAAAAACTGCTATGGGGCCAAGATTGAAACTTGGTCTAATATCCCAATTGCACGTGGTTTAAAAAGCAGTAGTGTTGCCGCAAATTCTATAGCTTTGGCAACAATATCAGCATTAAATAAGGAAATCGATGATCTAACTTTGCTCAATTTAAGCGTAGATGCAGCAATAGATGCTAAAGTAACCATAACAGGAGCTTTTGATGATGCTTGTGCCTCTTATTTTGGAGGAGTTGTTATAACGGATAATTTAAAAAGAAAAATCCTAAAGCATTATAGCTTACAAAATGAAAATTTATACGTTCTATTCTTGGTACCAAATGAAAAAGTTTATACCGGAAAGCTAAAAGTTGAAAAGCTTACGCTTATATCAAGAATGGTTGAAACAGCTTATGAAGAAGCATTAAAAGGAAATATTTGGAATGCGTTAACACTAAATGGTTTATTATATTCTTTAGCATTGAATTATGATTTTTCGATAGCATTCGATGCGTTAGAGTCTGGTGCTATAGCAGCTGGATTATGCGGAAAAGGCCCATCTTTTACAGCTGTTGTTGAAGAAGAATTTGTTAAAAAAGTGATAAAGGCTTGGAAGAATAAAAAAGGCAAAATCATAAAGGGAAGAATAAACAATAAAAAAGCTCAAATAATTGTGTAAAGCTTATGCCTGTTTATATTGAAAAAACAAATAGTTTATATGGAGAAATAACGGCTCCTCCATCAAAAGCCTATACGCATAGAGCCTACATAGCATCTTTTCTTTCTAATGGACTTAGCAAAATCTTTAACCCTTTAATATCAAACGACACTAATGCAACTTTAAAAGCTATTGTTTCTTTTGGAGCAAAAGTTAAGCAAACAAAAAATTTAATAGAAATAACAGGCGTTAGTAAGCCAAAAGCGGCTAAAAGCCCAATAGATTGCGGAGAATCTGCAGCTACTCTTCGCTTTTTGCTTCCAGTTGCAGCTTTAGCTGATGGGGCTTCTGACTTCATTCTAAAAAACTCTTTATTAAAAAGGCCACAACTTCCTTTATTAAAAGCCTTAAAACAATTGAACATAAAAAGCATAAAAAAACATGGCATGATAAGGGTTTATGGAGGAAGCATAATGGGAAATAAAATAAACTTATCTGGAAATATAAGCTCTCAATTTATCTCTGGACTTTTATTTGCATGCCCAAAACTAAAAGAACCTACAGAAATTCATATTATCGATGAGCTTGAATCGAAAAATTATGTTTTTATGACGATTGATGTATTAAAAAGCCATAATGTTAAAGTTTTATTAAGCCAAAACTTTGATTTAATAGAAATTCCTCCAAATCAAGATTATTCTCCAATAGATCATAAAATAGAAGGGGATTATTCTTCAGCTGCTTTTCTAATGGTTGCTGCAGCGATTACAAACTCTAAAATTAAAATAAAAAACCTTAATAAGAATTCTATTCAAGGAGATGAAGCAATAGTAGAAATACTAAAGAATGCTAATGTAAAAGTTATTCAAAATGAAAACGCTGTTGAAATTCATGGAGGAAACATTTCTTCGGTTAATGTAAACGCGAAAGATATTCCTGATTTAGTTCCAGCTTGTGTAGTTTTAGCTTGTTATGCAAATGGAGAATCTACAATTTCAAATATAAAAAGATTAAAGTTTAAAGAATCAAATAGAATTCAAGCTCTTTACAATGAATTAACAAAAATGGGTGCAAAAATTCTTATAGAAAACAATAAGCTTAGGATAATAGGCCCTTGTAGAATGAAAGCTGCAGAAATAAACCCTCAAAAAGATCATAGAATAGCGATGGCATGTGCTATAGCTGCGTTAGGAGCTGATGGAAAAACAAAGATTTTAGACCATGAATGTGTTAATAAATCTTATCCGAATTTCTTCAAAGATTTAGCATTTTTAGGAGCGAAAATCCATGGGATCTAATTCAATAGGTAAAGAATTTTGTATAACATGTTTTGGAGAAAGTCATGGAAAATGCGTTGGAGTAGTTATAGATGGTTGTCCTGCTGGGCTTTATATTGAACTAAAAGATATTCAAGAAGAATTGGATAAAAGAATTCCTCCAGATCCTGAAATAGTTTCCCCAAGAAAAGAAGAAGATAAAGTTGAAATTCTTTCAGGAATTTTCAATGGATATACTACAGGAGCTCCTATTTTAGCAATAGTTTGGAATAAAGAAGCTAAAGAAGAAGATTATGAATTTATTAAAAACTTAGCTAGACCAAGCCATGCTGATTATCCAGCTAGAGTTAAATATGGGGGATTTAACGATTACAGGGGTGGAGGAAGGTTTTCTGGAAGAATTACTTTGGCTTTTGTTATAGCTGGAGCAATAGCAAAAAAATTGCTTAAAACAATGGATATTGAAGTTATAGCCCATACAGTTAAAATAGGAAATATTGAATTGAAAAAAGAAATTTCTTTTGATGAAATAAAAAATATGCGTTATAAGAGTCCAGTAAGGTGCGTTGATTTAGAGTTAAGCAAAAAAATGAAAGAGTTAATATTAAAAGCTAAGCTTGAGGGCGATAGTGTTGGAGGAATTGTAGAATGTATAGTCATAAATGTTCCAATTGGAGTTGGAGAACCAATTTTTGATTCTTTAGATGCTGATATAGCCAAAATAATGTTTAATATTCCTGCTGTAAAAGGTGTAGAGTTTGGGGCTGGATTTAAAGTAGCTGAGCTAAAAGGATCTGAAAACAACGATCCTTACACAATAAAGAATGGAAAAATAATTACTTTATCTAATAATGCAGGAGGAATAATTGGAGGACTTTCTACTGGAATGCCAATAAAAGTTAGAGTAGCTTTTAAACCTCCATCTTCAATATTTAAGGAACAAAAAACTGTTGATTTAGCTAGAATGGAGGAAACAAGTATAAAAATTAAAGGAAGACATGATGTTTGTATAGTTCCAAAAGCTATTCCAGTAGTTGAAGGAGCTATGGCAATAGTTTTAGTTGATCACTTAATAAGAGGAGGATTTTTGCCTAAAGTATTGAAAAGAATCTGAAAGATCTTGTTGCTTATGGCTTTTAGCTTTTTTGCTATAAAAGCCACTAAGCTTTTTGAGGTGATTAAATGAATGAAATTCTTGAATTAAGAAAAAAAATAGATAAAATAGATGAAGAAATTGTAAAGCTTTTAGCCGAAAGAACAAATTTAACTAGAAAAATAGGTTTATTAAAAAAAGAATTTAAGCTTCCAATAAAAGATCTAAAAAGAGAAGAAGAAATTTATTCAAGAATAATCAAAATTGCAAAAGAAAAAAAGTTAAACGAAAACTTTGTTAAAAACATATTTAAAGAAATAATTTTAATGTGTAGTTATGAGCAATGTGAAGAAATTAAAGTTGCTTTTTTAGGACCTAAAGGAACTTTTTGTGAAGAAGCTGCTAGAAAATTTTTTTCAGGATATTCCGCATCATTTATTGAATATTTAACCATCAAAGATATTTTTAGAGCTGTTATATCGAATGAAGTAAACTTTGGAGTAGTTCCTGTTGAAAACTCTACTGAAGGCTCAATAAGCTTAACTTTAGATTTATTGCTTAACTATGATATTAAAGTTTATGGAGAGGTAGAGCAAAAAGCCACGCATAACTTAATAGCTAAAGCAGGAACAAAACTTGAAAAAATTAAGCTTGTAATTTCGCATTCACAAGCATTAGCTCAATGTAGAAACTTCTTAGAAGAAAATTTACCAAAAGTTAGGATAAAAGAAGTTAGTAGCACTAGCGCAGCTGTTAAAACATTGAAAAGATTAAAAAATGCAGCTGCTATAGGAAGCGAATTAGCTGCTAAAATATATGGATACGAAATATTGGCTAAAGGAATAGAAGATAACCCTGAAAACTATACTAGATTTTTTGTTCTTTCTAGAAAAGATAGAGAGCCATCTGGAAACGATAAGACTTCAATAATTTTTTCAGTTGAACATATTCCAGGAGCTTTGTTTAAAGCTCTTGAACCATTTGCTAAAAGAAAAATAAACCTAACAAAAATAGAGTCAAGACCAACTAGAAAAAAACCTTGGGATTATGTTTTTTTTGTTGATTTTGAAGGACATAAAGATGAAATTAAATGTAAAGAAGCCTTAGAGGAGTTGAAAAGTGTATGCAGTTTTATAAAGATTCTTGGCTCTTATCCAAAAGCACAATAGCTATAGTTGGTGGAACTGGAAAAATTGGAAAAGCTTTAGCAAGAATATTGAAAAATAAATTTGAAAGCGTTTTTATATGTAGCAGATCTAAAGAAAAAGCTAAAAGTGTTGCAAAATCCTTAGGAGTTAATGGATATTCCATAGATGAAGATTGGGAAGCTGATATAGTAATAGTTTCAGTCCCAATAGAACATACTTATCAAGTTTGTAAATATTTAATTACTAAACTTTCAAGTAAATTTCTTTTAATCGATTTAGCATCAGTAAAAATGGGGATCGTTGATAAATTAGAAAAAGAAATTCCTAAAGATTTAGAGTATATAAGTTTGCATCCACTTTTTGGAGGAAGAATTAAAAATTTTAAAAATAAGAATTTTATAGTGATTCCAATAAAGCTTGGAGAAAAAACTAAAGCATTTTTAAAGTTTTTAGAAAATGAAGGAGCTAATTTAGTGTATTCTACACTAGAAGAACATGAAAAGTCTATGTCTATAATTCAAGTCCTTCACCATTTTTCTTTTTTAACGTTTACAATGGCTTTAGATAAGCTTGAAGGGATAAATTATTTAAATAATAAAAATCTAGAAACCCATTCATTGAATAAAACTAAAAGAATTTTAAAGATGCTTAAAGATAACTTTTCTACAATAATTTCTATACAAAAGCATAATATACTTGGTGAAAAAGTTAGGAAAGAGTTTATTACAAGTGCTGAAAGAATTAAAAATTTAGATGATAAAAGTATTGAAGAAATCTATAAAGTTTTATCAAGGATTTGTTAAAGCTTTTTAAACCAATTTATGACATAATACTTATTAGGTGGATTTTATAATGATTTATGAAGAAAGATGGAGTTTGTGGATACTTTACAACTGCTCTAATTGGATAGCGCATCCTGGAATGGTTGGAGTTGCGATATTGACAAATTACTTCAATAAACCATTTGTTCAATCCCAAATAGAAACAATGTTTTGTAGATATTGTGGAGGTTACTTTATATACTCTGGAGAAGAATCTGCATTAACTCCATACTTAGAACACGATTTTCAAAGATTAAATGCTATAGGATACTATACTATGAAAGATGAAGAATTACAAATGCAACTATAAACTAGATAGTTTTAATAAAAATTCTATTTTTTCTTTTAAGATTTTACTTACTAATTTTGCATCAGCTTTTCCTCTAACATCCTTCATTATCAATTTCATTAATTTATTTAAAGCTTTTTCTTTTTCTAATTTTATTAGCTCAATGTTTTCATTTACGCATTTTTCAATCTTTTTTACCAGTTCTTCTTTAGAAAGCATTTTTAAGTTTAGTTTTTCTATAGCATCTAAAGGCGTTGAATCTGGATTTTTAATCAACCATGTAAGAATATCTACTATGGATTCTTTTGCAGTAATTCCTTTATCTATAAGTTGAAAAGCTTCTTTTATTTGCTCATTCGTTAAGGCCTCTATATTTAATCCTTCTCTTTGCAAACTTTTCATAGTTTCTACTAAAACTGTTGCTATAAAAGATGGAGCTATTTTAGTGTTCTCAGCTATTTCTTGAAAAATAGATAAAAACTCTGAATCTATCAATTGCTCTGCTAGCTTTTTATTTATGCTATAAGTTTTCATAATGTTTAAGATTTGTGTATCCAAGCCTGGTGGTAAGTTTGCTTTTATATGCGCTATTCTTTCTTCATCTATTATTAATGGAGGAATATCTGTTTCTGGATACATCCTTGATGCACCAGGTCTAGGCCTCATGTAATGTGTAGTCCCATTAGGATTAGCTACTCTAGTTTCTCCAGGTACTCCAATTAAAGCTTCTTTAGCTCTTTCTACTACAGCCCTTAAAGCATCTTTAGCTTTATTAAGCTCATCAGCTACTATAACTATGGCATCTTGTTCTTCAGCCTTACAAACTTGTTTTAATAGTTTAACTTCTTCTTCGCTAATACCATACCTTGGGAGCTCATCTGTATGGAAAATTCCTTCAACTTTTCCCCAAAAAATTGCTCTTTGAGCTAGCTCTGTTCCAAATCTTATTCCAGGTTCAAGTTCTACGCTTAAAATTCCTTTAAAGCCTTTAAGAACTGTTGCAAGCACAACTCCATTTTTCGATAAAGCTCTTTTAATTATTTTACATGAAGTATTTTTAAAAACATTAGAAACTTCTAAAAAATCTTCTTTGAGATGCTCTAGCTTTACTTCTCTTGAAATTAATTCTTTCTTAATCTCTAAAAGCTTTAATTGCCTTTGTACTTCATACTCTATTACTTTTGATATTAGCTCAAGCTGTTGTACTCCTTTTACTTCGATTAAAGCTCCATCTTTTATAGAAATGTTTAAGTCTTGTCTTATTGTTCCTAATCCTCGCTTTACAGCTTTCGTTGATTTTAAAATTTTTCCTATTTCATAAGCTACATCTTCAGCTTCTTTTGGAGAGTTTATTACAGGAGAAGTTGCTATTTCTATTAAAGGAATTCCTAGCCTATCTATCCTATAGGTAATACTAAGTTCAGATTCTGAAATTTTTCTAGCAGCATCTTCTTCAAGACTTATATGTTCTATTGGAATCTTTTTATTATTAATTTTTAAAAATCCTCCAAGTGCAATTACACATGTTCTTTGAAATCCTGTAGTATTTGATCCATCTATTACTATTTTTCTCATAACATGAACTTCATCTACAGGCTTAGAGTTTAAAATTAAAGCTATTTTAAGCGCAATATCAATTGCTTCAGGGTTTATTTCATGAGGGGGTTCTTCATCCATTTCAACTAAACATGAGGTTTCGCTATAAGCTTCATAAATGATTTTTTTACCCTTTTGAAATTCAAAAAGAGCTGCTGGATCTATTTGACCTAATTCGCTTTGAGTTGGTCTAAGTTTTCTTAAAAATGAAATAGTTTTTTTATCTGAAAGCCTTATAGGGCAATTGCAAAAAAGTTTTTGCTTAGTATCTAATTGTTTATGGATTTCTAAACCAACTTTTAAACCAATTTTTTCATAATCTGTTATATCCATGAACAATACCAACTTTTGTTTTATACTTAATTAAAATCTTCTTAAAGAAAATTCCCCAGCTATATCGCTTAACATTATTTGTCTTACTTCATTAAGATCTTTTGATTGAGCTAATGCCCACATTAGTTTAACTAAAGAAGTCTCTGGAAGCATATCTCCAAGAGGCACAACTCCAATTGCTTGCAAATCCCTGCCTGTATTATAAACGTTCATGTTAACAGATCCCCATATACATTGAGAAGTCATTCCAATAAAAACTCCAGAATCTATGGCTTTTTTTAAAGAATTAAATAAATATCTTCCCACATGACCAAGCCCAGTCCCTTCTAGTATTATTCCTTTATAATTTTGCTCAACAAACCAATCGATTATTTTGCTATTCATTCCTGGATAGAATTTTAACAAAGTTACTTTTTCATGAAAATCTGGTTTTATTATTGGCTTTTTGCTAGAATCTCTTGGCTTAAACTCTTGGCTTAACAATTCAATTTTATTTTCATCTAGTATTACATGTGCTAATGGATTAACATTAATAGATTTAAAAGCATCTCTACGGCTAGTATGGCATTTTCTAACTTTTGTTCCACGATGAACTGCTAAGAGCTCATCTGATAAACCTTCATGCATAACAACTACAACTTCAGCAAAAGGAGCTTTAGATGCTACTAGAACAGCTCCTATAAGGTTTGAAGCTGCATCTGAGCTTGGTCTATCTGAAGACCTTTGAGACCCAACTAAAACTATTGGAATTGGAGAGTTTTGGATTGCAAAGCTTAAAGCAGCTGCAGTATATCCCATAGTATCTGTTCCATGAGCTACTACTATTCCTGCTAAATCATCTTCTAGCATGTTGGCTATAGTTGTCGCTAATTTTTTCCAATGTTGAGGAGTTAGGTTTTCACTGAATTCGCTAAAAAGGATTTCAGTTTCAATGTTTGCTATTTCAGATAACTCAGGTATAACCCCATATAAATCGCTTGCTGTTAATGCAGGCTCAACAGCTCCTGTTCTATAATCAACTTTGCTTGCAATAGTACCTCCTGTGCTTATTAACATGATTTTTGGTAAACCTTCTTTTCCTTTTGGGGGCTTTGGAGGAATGAATGCAGGTTTAGCTTCATGTTTTATTACTTCGATTTTAATACTTGGTGATATCTTTAAGCCTACATTATAACCGCTTTTTAATTTAATCAATATATGCTTATCGTCTGCATATTCGGTTCTGGGAATAAGTATTCCTTCATAAATATTTCCATTCACTATAGCTCTTATATAGTCTCCAATACTTGCGTGAGCTTCTTTTAAAACTTTTAAAGCATCTCCTCGATAACCAGTTAGCTCAAAATCCAAAACTATTACCTCCAATTTGCTGTATTAAGCTTTTTGATTTTAGGTTAACCTTTTTGACATGTATGGGCCTTCAGGTTTATAACCAAGCTTTGCATAGTACTCTTTCGTTCCAAGAGCGCTTAAGACCAAAATCTTATTAGCTCCATATTCTTTTGATACATTCTCCGCTTCTGTTAGTAGCTTGTTTCCATAACCTTTATGTTGCCACGCTTCTTTAATCTTTTTTCCTATAGGTACTAATTGACCGAAAACTCTTAACTCCCTTACAATCGATGAAGGCTCATTTGAAATTTCAAGCCTATGGGCTTTTTTTGATGGAATCCTTAACCTTAAATAACCTATTAATATATCGTTAAGAGTATCTTCAACAGATATGAATATTTCTTCACCTTTAGAAGCTTCATATTCTTCTCTTAAAATTTCTATATGATTTGGATTTGGGGTTATTCCATGCTTAAGAAACTTATGTCCAACTTCTCTGCATCTAATACATTTACAAACTAAGCCAAGCTCTTTCATCCTTTCCTCAACTAATTGACGTAAATTACTTTTTTTTGGACCTGCAATGATTAATTGAGAAGGAATATCCCTTTGAACTCTCATAACCCTAACCCAACGTGGTATTATAGATTTTACTTTAGCTATTAAATCTACGGCTTCTTCAGTTGTATAGGGCTTATAAATGCCTTCACTCCACCAAGCATGGATTTTAGTGCCACTCAAAACCAAGCATGGATAAATCTTTAACATATCTGGCTTAAAATTTGGATCCGAAAAAAGTCTTTCAAAAGCTTTAAAATCTTTTTCAAAATTTGAGCCAGGCAATCCTGGCATCATATGAGCAACTATTTTATATCCAGCATCTTTAGCTATTCTAAAAGCCTTGATTACATCCTTAACTTCATGTCCCCGCTCTACAATTTTGTATACATTATCATAAAGGTTTTGAACACCCATTTCAATTCTAGTTACTCCCATAAAAAGTAAGTGATCGATTATATCTTCGTTTATCCAATCTGGTCTAGTTTCAATTGTAATTCCTACAACCCTATAATCGCTATTTTCAGCATTCTTTTTTGCCTCAATAAGGTTCTTTAAATCCTTTTTACATACAGCATCTAAGCAACGTTTAATAAAATATTCTTGATAATCTTTTGGCATTGATGTAAATGTTCCACCTTGAATTATCAGCTCTATTTTACTAACTCGATGTCCTATAGATTCTAATTGTTGAATTCTAGCAGTGATTTGTTTATGAGGATCAAAATTGTTTTGAATTCCTCTCATACTTGCTGGTTCATGACCAGTATAGCTTAATGGCACTCCTGGCTCAGATGGACAATAAGCACATCTACCATGGGGACATGGAATTGGTTTAGTCATAACTGAAATTACATTGATTCCAGAAATTGCTCTAACTTTTTTAATGCATAATTTATCCAAGTATTTTTCTTTTAAGCTTGAAGGAATTCTTTTTAAAATTTCTGAATTATTAGGAACTTTAGGAATTCTATATTTTTTACAAAGATTAAGCTTAGCTTGATTTATAAGATGTTTATCTATGATGTTGTTTTCAATTATGAGCTTCGCTAGCTCATTGCATGCAATTTCAAAGGGATCTTGTTGCTTAATTGACATAGCTTACATCTTGAAATTAAATTGATCTAATTATTACTTTTAAACTTTAAGCTTTATTTACAGCATTGTTGATCTTCATAAACCTTACAAACAAAACCCAAGGCTACTATAAAAACTAGCTAAAACTTATAAGCATAACCTTTAGAAAGAGCACTTAATTTAAGGTTTGACTATTATCTTTATTTTTTCAGGATCTCTCTCTTTAAGAGCCTCTTCAAGTCTTTCTAGCGGTATTTCTTGGCTTATTAATGAACCTAAATCAACTCTGTTTTCCGAAACAATTTCAACTGCCTTTCTAAAGTCTCCATAAGAGTAAGTATTAGAACCTATGATTTGATATTCAGAGAATCTTACAGGATTAAAGTCTATGTTTAAATTTTCATCAAAAACTCCAAGGGAAATTAGCTTTCCACCAGGCTTTAATACCCTAAAAGCTATTTTCAATGTATCATTAGTGCCAGCAACCTCGAAGATTGTATCTATACCTTTGCCGCTGCTATTGCAATGCGCCCAGAGATATTGGTATTAGACGAACCAACTTCTCAACTTGATCCGATAGGTACTAGCGAAGTGTTTTCTATAGTTAGAGAACTTAATAAAAAGTATGGCATAACAGTAATAATGACTGAACATAAAAGCGAAGAAATTGCAGAATTTGCTGATCGTGTGATTGTACTTTATAAAGGAAAAATAGTAGCTGAAGGAGGCCCTCATGAAGTATTTAAAAAACATGAATTATTGAATAAAATTTATGTTAAAATCCCTCAAGTTAGTCAGTTTGATTCTCAATTGGGTACTCAAGTCAAATTTAATCTTTTTCCAATAACTATTGATGAAGCTTATCAGCAAATTTATGAATTAATTATTAAAGACTTAATTTCATTTAAACCCTATCCCATAAATGTTATTCAAAAGAGTAAGTCTGAGGAAATAGTTTTAGAGACCAAAAATCTTTGGTACATATATCATCCAGGAGTTACAGCCTTAAAGGATGTTAACATTAAAATTCACAATGGTGAGTTTGTAGCAATAATCGGCCAAAATGGAGCTGGAAAAACTACTTTAGTCAAGCATTTTGTTGGATTGTTAAGCCTACTAAAGGAGACGTTTTTGTGCTCGGAAAGAACACAAAAGAAACAAGAGCATCTGAACTATCTAGAAACGTTGGTTTAGTTTTACAAAATCCAGATCATCAGCTTTTCGCTACAACAGTTGAAGAAGAAGTTGCATTTGGCCCTAGAAATCTTGGGCTATCGGAAGATGAAATTAAAAAAAGAGTGGATGAGATATGGAACTTGTTGCCAAATATGCTGAAAGGACTATAGTGTTAGGTACGGGAGAAGTTCTATTAGATGGGCCTACTAGGGATATTTTTAACAAAACAGAAATCTTAAAGAAAACTTATTTAAAACCTCCACAAATTGTTCAATTGGCTAAATTTCTTAATGAATACGGCCTTCCGAGCTTTTATCCGTGGAAGAGATGTGTGAATTAACTGAGTTAAAGGAAGGATAAAAATGAGTATAGAATATATAGCTGGTGACACTATAGTTCATAAAATGCATCCCCTAACAAAACTCGCCTTTACCTCTTTTATATTGGCCATATCTTTCTTCTTAAGGGATATAGCATCTTTATCTATAATAATAGGGATAGTCTTGTTCTTCTGGTATCTATCTAAAATTCCCGATATGCTAAAACGGTTTAAACTCATTTTTTTGGCGGTTTTTGCTACTATTCTCCTATGGGTACTCGCCCAAGGATTTTTTGCTGCCTATGGAAAAACTCCGTTATTCACGCTTTTTGAGCTATATACTCCTTTTTGGCCAAAACCTTTGGGAACTTTTTATCTGGAAGGTTTAATATTTGGCTTAGCGATGGGAATGAAAGCAATTGCTATAGTAACAAGCGCACCAATTTTTACTCTTACAACTCCAATACCCCATTTGATAGTGGCTTTAGCTAAATTGGGAATTCCCTTTAAATTTACTTTTACCCTTGCAACAGCTGTTAGGTTTTCTCCTTTAATTGTAACTACCTTCTACGATATTCAAGACTCCCAAATAATTAGAGCTCATGATATAGACAAAATGGGATTTTTTGATAAAATAAGAAAAGCTTGGATACCAATAGTTACTCCTTTACTCATGTCTTTGCTTAAGATCTGATGAATTAGAAATAGCCATAGAGTCAAGAGCCTTTGGAGCACCAGTAAAAAGAACATACGTAGAATAGCTTAAGTTTAAAAATATCGATTACATAATGTTTGCTTTTATGATAAGTTTCTTCATATTTGCTTTAATTGGAGTAATTAAATGGGACGGTATAATTCCATCTTCGTGGCTTCCGCCATGGGCTCGACCACCAGAAATAAAAGCTTGAACCAGAGGCGCTATTGAAGCTTTTCAGAAGTAAATCCTTAAACCCTAACTTTCAAACAAATTGTTTAAAATCTAAGCAAATGAATATCAAAATTGGTGAAAGCATTTGAATAATCTATCCGATGAAATTAAGCATTTTTTAAGACGAAAAGGTATCGATTTAGTTGGAATAGTACTTATAGAGAAAATTAAAAGTCCACTTGTTAACAAAGATCTTATAGTTAAAAAATTTCCAAATGTAAAAAGTATAATAGTTTTTGGAAAAAGATATCTGGATTCTATATTGAATTCGAAATTAACTCAAGCTTTAGCAATTCATTCATCTTTTGTTAAAAGCTTTCTTGAAAAAATAGCTTATGATTTAGCAATTTTTCTTCAAGATAAAGGATACTTGGCTTTTACAATCGATCCTGATGGCTTTCCGTTAGATAAGCTTCAAGAAGCGATAGCTCCAATCTATAGATATCAAAAATGGTTTAAAGATGTTGAAAATCATATCTATAAACGTGAAAATTTATTTGGTGAAATTCCTTTAGTGCCAATTGCCCAAGAAGCTGGGCTTGGATGGATTGGAAAAAGTGGTATGCTGATTACACCCCAATTTGGTCCACGCTTAAGACTAAATGCAATATTGACTAATGCTTCATTGAGTCCAGATGAACCATTTAGCCAAAATCTATGCGGATCATGCTTAGTGTGCATAAAAACATGTGTTGGAAATGCTATAAATGAAAATGGCTATGATCCTGTAAAGTGTTTTAAAAATGAGGTAGAAAATGGAGAATCTTTAATAGGAATTCCTTATAAGATTTGTAAAGCCTTATGTTTAATCGATTGTCCAGTAGGCAGGTTAAAGGGAAAATATCGTTTTAAATGATTTTTCAATCATTCATGAGGAAGGATTAAGGCCTTAATTACTTTTCCCTCTTCAACCATTTCTAATGCTTTTGTAGCATCTTTTAAAGAAAACTTATGAGAAACTATTTCATTAAGCCTATATTTTTTCCATATGCGTTCGATTATTTTTAACGCTTTAGAATAATGTCTAGGAGCCATTCCCCATGATCCGTAAATCTTCAATTGCTTTCTCGTTATGTGATGAGGATTTATCGCTATAGCTCCTTTATCCGTATAGTGGCCTATCTCTGCATATTTTCCACTATCTCTGCATAATAAAATTCCCTCTTGAAATGCTTCAGGATTTCCAGAACATTCAAGAACAATATCTGCACCAACTCCATCAGTTAGTTCCATTACTTTTTCTATTCTATCTTTCTGCTCGCTTAACTCTTCAATGTTTATTAAATAATCAGCTCCAAGGTTTTTTGCAATTTGTAAACGCTTAAGGTTTTTATCAATAACTATTACTCTTGAAGCCCCAGACTCTAGTGCCAAAATCACTCCAAATAAACCAACAGGGCCTGCACCTTGGATTGCTACAAAATCTCCAGGCTCTATTCCTCCAACGTTTTCTATTGCATGTACTATTGTAGGTGCAGCACATCCAAAAGCAATTATTGCTTCTTTAGGAATATCTTCAGGAAGCTTGAACATAGATATGCCTGGAAGTAAGTATATATACTCTGCATAACCGCCAAAAAGATAAGGAGGATTTTTACAAGAAAGAGTTATTCCATAAGTCTTTCTGAATAAACAACGTGTTGGTTCCATAGCGATGCTACAATAATAACATTTTCCACAACTAATCGATGATGCAAAAATAACCCTATCTCCTTCTTTTAATTCATTTCCTAACAAATCAGTTTTTATTCCTTTTCCAAGTTTAACTAAAGTTCCTATATTTTCATGACCTAGAATTATTGGAAGAGGAACTTTTAGCCTTCCACGCCATAAATGAACATCAGTTCCACAAATTCCAGCCATTTCATTTTTTAATAATGCAGCTCCATTTTCAATTTCTTTTGGCAATGGAAATTCTTTCAATAATAAAGATTTATTGAATTCTTCTAAAACTGCCGCTCTAGAATTTTGAAAAAACTTATGAGCCAACTTAAAGCACTTAAATTCTAATCGAATACTTTCCTATAAAAACTTTATTGAATAAATCATTAAATTCTCATCTATTAAAACATTAGTTCTTGATTTGCCAGTCTATAAACCTACTTTGATCAATCTTCCCAATCTTTCACGCTTTTGCTGTAAGGCTTATTAATTCAAGGTTTAATTTCAAGTTTTATGTACTTTCAATGTTTTTAAATTTATAATCCATTTATTAGTCAAAAGTTTTAGTTTTATCTTTAGGTTTAGTATAATACCATCCTTCCTTCCTCGCTTTTTTCTTTTAGCCTTATCCCAGCAGTTCGCTTTATGGTTTCGAGGATTTCATGCAACGTTTTGAACATTTCTCCCACTTCTGGTCCATCACATGTAGTAGCTAGGGCTATATGGGATAGAATTTCTCCCGGATATAGCTCTCCAGCATTAACGTGAACGCTTAATTCAAGAACATGCTTACGTTTTTCAAATTCTGTTGCTATTTCTTTAAGTATTCTTTCAGTTACTTCTCGATTCATTTCAAATTCTATCTTTTCTAACTTTTTCCTTCCCTGGAAATTCCTTTAACTATTCCCGTGAATGAGATTATTGCTCCAACTTCGTTAAACTTTGGGTTTGATTTAAACCTGTTTATTATCTCATCTAAAAGTTACTCTATTCCTATCATGTACGCCTACTTTCTCTATCAACTGCATCACCCCCATAAGAATTAATTAAAAAATACAATCCTAAAAAAGATTTTTATTATCATTTATAAATTATCTTATCAAAGCTTTTATCTAGTGAGAAAGCAATCGTGTTTAGTTAAGGGCATTCAGTATCACCTCTTTGACTAGCTTCAAGAACTTAGCCATTCCGTTCCGCCCTTAATAGGCAATTAAGGCTTTCCTAAGCCATGTTAACGCGAACATGAATTCGCTTCTTCTAGCTCAACAACTACATGCCTAAGCCTAGCTTATCCGTATATACTAAGCGGACTTGTTTTCAAGCCTAAGTTTCCTAAGCCTAATAGAAAAGCCGTTAAGCTAGAGCGATTTGTCGTAATCCATAAGCGTATAAAGCCACTAAGGCTAGTCATGAACGCATATTTTGGCTTAATCAACAAAAACCCTATAAGCCTTCAGAGAATTGAGCTAAGCCTTAAGCTCAAAGCCTAACAATGGCCTAGTATCGTTTAGCGAAAGGCTTAAGTGCTTCTGATACACGCCTAAGCGATAAGCCAGAAAGGTATAAATATACGCCATAGAGTATAATCCATCGAGCTGTCCTCTTCCTAACAAACATGCTTGAATTTGCCTTTAAACATAAGGAAGGGGATGGCTCAATAAAAATCCTTAATTGGACATGACAAAGCTTGCGCAAGCTTTTAGGTAAGCAAAATATTTAGTGGCTTATTTTTGCTCTATTTGTGTCATTGTAATGTTGTTGCTTGCATATAAACTAGCAAAATTTCGGAGATTCTTTGCTTGAGCCTTAAAATAACTCTTTTCGAAGCCTTGAAGATTATCATAGGCTAGTTCCCTCTTATCCATAAAGGGACTCATGGCTTATTCTATAGCGAAGTTTCTACGTAATAGCTATAACTTTTTGATTAAGCACATTAATAATGTTTAAATTCAAAGATTTTCATAACTAGTTGACAAGTTTAATATACTTAATCAATTAAGCTCAAATTAAAATAGGAATAATTGAAGTATCTGTGAGTTATGTAGAGTTTGATAAGTATTCTGAAGCCTAATTTTAAGAGATAGTGAGCTCTAGCTTTTATGAAATTAAAAACCTCGTAAAAAGCTTTGAAACTATTAAAGTGGGCAATAAAGCTCCAAGTAATAAGCTTGTTAAAATAAAAAGTAAAATTCCTAAAGGAGTAAAAACTACGAGGCTTGTATAAGTTCCAACAAAAATGAAGCTTAAGCTTATAGCCCAAATTAGGATAATCGGCTTAATTTTACTAAGTTTAAGCTCGTATTTCTTAATCAGCGCTATAAACAAAATAATTGGAGAAATATATACTAAGCCTAACAAAAATCCAATAATAAAATAGGAAATAGGCTGAGCTGTTTTCCTATTTATTTCAAATGAATTCTCAAGTATAGAATTTATT
>JAVZFM010000011.1:0-19657 GCA_038872815.1 Bathyarchaeia archaeon | reverse complement strand
TTCTTCTAGCCTTGATTCTCTTTCCCAACTACTACGCTTATCGGCTATTGTCATGCCCCTTACAAACTTCCCTCTTGTTATGACTTGAACAGGCAATTTCTTCATACTTGCTATGCTTTTATCAATAGCAATTGCAACGGTTAATGGATCATAAAGAGGGCCATTCCATACTTCAATTATGTACTTACACAATTGGAATATAAGCTCTTTTATTTGAGTTCTTGATGCTTGGAATTTTTCAAGAAAACTTGGCCTTAACCATGTTGAAGGATCATGAGCTACATCAAGCCCTACAGCTATTATTCTTAATCCAGAGTTGAAAACGATTTTAGCTGCGTTTGGATCAAACCAAATATTGAATTCTGCAACTGGAGATACGTTTCCGCAAGCGTAAGGGCTTACTTCATAACAACCACCCATCAAAAAATGCTCATCAACCACTTCAACTATATTAGGATCTTTTAAAATTGCTTTTGCAATGTTTGTAAGAGGCCCAGTAGTAATTAAAGTAATTTTTTCTTTACAAGATTTTATTTTTTCAATTAAGAAATCCTCTGCAGGCTTAGGATATGGTTTTATAGCTGGAGATGGTAAGTTTGTATTTGCCAAGCCGTCTTTTCCATGCCAATAAGAATAACCGCTAAGAATTTTTCCATTTATAAGAATAGGTTCTGGCATTCTTTTACTTAAAGGCTTTTTTGAGCCTTTAGCAACAGGTATATCTTTAGCTCCAGCCAATTCAAGAACTTTAAGAGTATTCCTAGTAGTTTTTGTTACAGAAACATTTCCAACGACAGTTGTAATTCCTTCAAGCTTTAATTCAGGAGATTTTAAAGCTAACAAAATTCCTAAAGCATCATCAATACCAGTATCAACATCTAAAATAACTCTTTTCATGAATTAAATTTAAAAAATAATATGAATAATAAAGATTATGAAAAAGCTCTTACGTCAAAAAAAGGTTTGGAGAAGCAAATAAATACTACATCGATCTAAATGCATAATTAAGCATAAAAATTATTATTAAAATCATGAATAGCTTATTAATTAATTTAACATATTTTAAATTTTTTAAAAAACTTTCTTTATTTAAAATTACATAAAGCCTATTAATAGACTCTAATATGAACTCCTAAAGTTGCTAAAATTGGTAATGGCATAAGGTAGAAAAGACGCCATTGAAACCATGAACTAACTAATAAAGCTCCTATTGAAGTTGCAGTTATCCATGAAAAAGGCATACGGTTAAACTCATTTTTCAAATTTCTTATACTAAACAATCCTAGTATTGCAAGGATAAACATAATTGGATTCATTAAAAATCCTCCTACATAGCCAATTAATGTCCAAGTTAAAGTCTTATTAAGCTTTAATAAATATGAGTAGCTAATAAAAGGCATAATTTCTTGATAGCTCAACAAAAACTCATTAAACATTATCAGATTGATTTTTGAAAAAAACATTAATGAAATTATTAAAATGCTTATAATTAAAATTGATAAAGTGAAAAACAAATCAATGTTTTCTTTTTTCCTTTTTACAAAGTTAAAAATTGATATAATAAAGAAAAGCCCTACTATAACAATCAAAATTTCCCAAGTCCATGGATGTGTAAATAGCACAAGCATATAAACGAGTATAGCGATTAAAAGATACTTTTTTGAGCTTTTTTCTATTGCAATTAAGAAAATTGAGATAAAAAGTATAAGCTCAGATAAAGCTAACCAGTTTGCGAATATGCCTGAAAACATTCCTACTGTTGTGTAATAGGAAAAACAAGCAAAAGCTGATGAAAGCGTACCTAAATACTCATTTTTCGTTCCAGTTTTTACTAAGCTATAAACGGTTATTATTAAAAACGTTGTAAGCAAAGCTGGACTTGCCTTAATTATAAACAAACTTGAAAGGTTTGTTAGCTTTCGTACTAAAAAAAGAACTATTAAATACAATGAATGAGGTTCGCTTAAAAAGAATTCAATTAGATCTTTCCTACTGTTTAATTCATTCAATCTGTTGTAATACCATTTAGTATCAACTCCAACTAGATTTTCCCTAAAAAAGTAAGGATAATAGCTTAAGAGTGTGCCACATAAAATTAAAAAGTTAAGGATAACTTTATTGTTTACATGCTTAATGGATTTAAAAGAATCTAAAAACTTGTTCAGAATTATATTGAAAAACTGGAATCCATATCCATGAAAATAATATTGGGTAAACTATATGAAAAGACGTAGAAAACAACAAATTAAAGAATTCGATCTCTTTTGAAATAAAAATCCATCCAATACTTGATTCAGAATCTAAAACATGTATAATAATGTTAAAAAACCATGTTATAGCAGATCCAAACTCTATGATTAAGGGAATAAAAAGAATTCCCAACAAAAATAGAGTTAATGCTTTAAACTTAGGCATGAATGTTATGGTTTTTATGAAAACTATTAGGTTATATAAAATTAACAAGTTTAAAAGCATTAGCACAGCAACTTCGATTCCTTTTAAATCTAGCAAATGATTTAATAATGCTAAAGGAAAGCATAAATAAACAAGATAGAAAACTTTTGATATTTTAAGTCTTAAGGGAATCCTTATAAAACTTATTAAAGCTATTAACCCAGTAAACAATCCATAAAGCAGGAATTCATCTAAAAAATTAGAAAGTATAATTATTTCAACAGTTTTTGGCGTATAAACAATCATGTACTCAAGTTTTAGTAGATTGATAAAGCGTAAAGCAAGAAAAAAAGAATTGAATGCGTATAAAATTAAAAGAGCATAAAAAATGAATTTCATAAAAGCCTCTTTTAAAGAAAATAAGAATTGAAAATCATTAGGCTTATGAATTTTCTTTAAGGTCAATGCTATTAAATCTATCAAATAGCACATATATAATCGCGTTTTAGCTTCCTTATCTTTTTAATTCTGTAATTGCATTATCTATTAAAAAGCATTAGCATAAATCTATATGTAAAAGCTTCATTTTTTATCCTTGCTTACATTTATAAAGATGAGTATTAGGAAACCTGCTTCAGCTAATGTTAAAAGTTTGGATAAAGAAAGACCTTAACAACATTTATTATAGCAGACGATGCTAAGAAATAGTTATGCATTAAGTGGGAAGTATGTAACAATGTCAAATCATGTACATTTTTAAAATAGGATTTATTAAATTCTAAATAATCAACATTAATCGATAATAAAAGAGGGTAATATTGGAAAAAATATTTTTAATCACAACTAATGCCAACAAAGCTAAAGAAATAGCTGATATACTAAAAGGATATTCAATAAGTATTGAATGGATAAAAATGAAGCCAATGGAAATCCAATCTAACGATATAGTTAAAATAGTTAAAAATTCAGCATATAATGCTTCATTAAAAATCAATAAGCCATTTATAGTAGAAGATGCTGGGCTTTTTATCGATGCGCTTAATGGATTTCCAGGACCGTACTCTGCATATGCCTATAAAACTATTGGAAACGATGGAATATTAAAACTAATGGAAAATATTCATAACAGGAATGCTGTATTTAAGTCTGCTATAGCTTATTGGGATAATGAAAAAGGAGTGAAGGCATTCTTAGGAGAAACCTATGGTACTATAGCTTTTGAAAAAAGAGGAATAGGTTGGGGTTTTGATCCTATATTCATACCTAATGAATTTCCAAAGTATACATATGCAGAATTGGGAATTTCTAAAAATAAGATTTCTCATAGAAAAAAAGCTTTAGAAAAATTTGTAAACTGGTTTAAATCTAATAATTCTTCATGAAAATTAGAAAAATTTAAGAATTAAAATTGATAAATAAAGTAATTTGGTGTTGCTTAATGTATAAAAAACCAAGTAAAGTAGAAGCAAAGGTTATAGAAATCCATGGTGGGTGCTCACAACATAAAGTTGGAGATATAATAATCTTTGAAGGAACAAGCTTTAAAGGGAAAATATGTCCAGAAGCTTTAATTTCAATATATCCTAGCGTTCATGGATTAATGTATGGGGCAGTTTATCCATGGTCAAAAGAAGGAATTTCTCTTTCAGCTTGTCCAGATAAAGGGAAAGTGGTATTCCAATTAAAAAGAACAGAAACTAATGAGCAAGTGCTTACTTGTAGGCATTATGAGAATGGCTTATGTACTTTAAAGAGCAAGGAATGTCCTTCATCAGGATATCCATTGGATGATAAATGCTTTATCCTTTATTCATTTTAAATATGTAAAGCCTTATAAATTTCACATGAATTTCATAATCGCTTTAAATAATATCTTCCTCGCTTTTCTATTTCCTTAGCCTTCATTATTACTCTTTTTGAATAATCGTCTCCAACTACACTTCTATAACCATTAAAAATTGCTTTAAGGCATTCAGTAGCATGTTTATAATGAGTACTACTAATAGCTCTTTTTAAAAGAAGAATATCTGCGCCTTTATCCTCCAAATCTTGAGAATAAAAACTAAGTCCAAAATCTATAAAAAAAACTTTCTCTCTACTGGTTAAGATCATGTTAGATGTTGTTAAATCCCCATGAATTATCCCATTTTTATGGAGTAAACCTATTTGGAAGCCAACTATTTTACAAATCCTTATCATATCATTACTAGATAATTTTTCTAAATACTCTCTAAGCAAATTTCCATCTATATATTCCATGATTATTATGAAATTTGAGATATCTAAAAAATAAACTATAGGTGTAGGAATTCCTATTTTTTTAGCTTCATGAAGCATTTGAGCTTCACGGATAGTTCTAGATTTCCTTAATTTTATATCCAAATCTTCTATTCTATATGTTTTTTTAATTCTTTGCTTTTTAATAACTTTGAATTCATTCCAATCTTCAAGGTATAAATCAGCTTCAGCACCTTTTTTAATTAAAACCATTTATAGCTTAATCCCTCCAAGGAATTTTTACTTCATCAAATCTCCATTTTGGCTTAACATAGCTTTTTTCCACATCAATTGTAGCTCCATAGCTAAAAGCTAATAAACCAGTCCATGCTATTTGGGCTCCACAATCTCCGCTATATTCTTTGTCTACAACAAAAAATTCTACATTATGCTCTTTTGCAATAGTTTTTAACATTTCCTGCAATCTATTGTTAGCTGCAACACCACCAGTTAATAGCAATTCTTCTTTACGAGTATGTGCTAAACTTCTTTCAGTTGCTTCTGCAAGCATAGCAAATGCAACTTCTTGGATTGAAAAACAAATATCTTCAAGACCTTCTTTACTTTCTTTAAACTTTTTTATTGCAGCAGTAAGCAAACCAGAATAGGACACATCATTCCCTTTTACTGTATAAGGCAAATCTACAAATTTTTTCCCTTTTAAAGCCATTAACTCAATAGATTTTCCACCTGGAAAAGGTAAACCAACCTCTCTGGCAAACATATCTAAGAGATTTCCTAGCGTAATGTCTTCAGTTTCACCAAAAATTCTCCATTTTTTATTAACACAAGCTGTTATTGCAGTATGGCCTCCAGAAACCAAAACTACTAATGGATCTCTAGCTTCTTTAAGCATTATTGCAATCTCTATATGGCCAATAGCATGATGAACAGGAACTAATGGTTTTTTTAAAAAAGTTGCTAAAGCCCTAGCAACAGTAGCCCCAACTCTTAAAGCAGGCCCTAATCCAGGTCCAGCTGAAAATGCTATTACATCTACATCTTTTGGATTAATATTTGCTTTTTTAAAAGCTTCAAGAATAACTTTATAAGAAACATTACAATGATGTTGAGCAGCCTCTCTTGGATGAATTCCTTTACCAGAAGGAGGAGAATAAGTATCTTTTACATCAGAAAGTATTTTCTTATCTATAGAGACTATACTAGCTCCAAAAGTATGGGCTGTAGACTCTATCCCTAAACATAATGTTTTAGAATTCATTTTTCATGAATACAATATATTTAAATGTTTAATTAATTTTTTTATAAGCGATAAAAATGATAACAAAAGAAGAATCGGTCCCTCAACCTGAAGTAAATATAGGTACTTTAGGACATGTAGATAATGGAAAAAGTACGCTAGTTCAAGCCATAACAGGAGTATGGACAGCTAGGCACTCTGAAGAGCTTAAAAGAGGTATTACTATTCGTATTGGGTATGCTGATGCTGTTATTTATAGATGTCCAAAATGTTCTTCTCCATTTAACTATTCAACAAGCAAAGTTTGTCCAACATGTGGATCCAAAACTATTTTTCAAAGAAGTATTAGTTTTGTTGATTGCCCAGGTCACCATAGCTTAATGGTAACGATGCTTTCAGGTGCTGCTTTAATGGATGGAGCTTTATTCGTTATAGATGCTCGTGTAAAATGTCCACAACCTCAAGATAGAGAGCATTTACTCGCTGCAGAAATAACTGGTATAAAGAACTTAATAATAGTACAGAATAAAATAGACATAGTATCAAGAGAAAGAGCTTTAGAAAATTATAAGGAAATTCAAGAATTTGTAAAAGGTACTTTGGCTGAGAATGCGCCTATAATTCCAGTTTCAGCTCAGCATAAGCTAAACATAGATGTTTTATTAGATGCTATTGAAAAGTTTATTCCAACACCAAAAAGAAACTTAAACGCTTATCCTAGAATGCATGTGCTTAGATCTTTTGATGTAAATAAACCTGGTACAGAAGTTGAAAACATGGCAGGAGGAGTTTTAGGTGGATCTATTTCTCAAGGTGTATTTAGAGTAGGCGATGAAATCGAAATTCGACCAGGATTAAGACTTGAATCTGGAGTAAAATTTGCTTACCAATCAATAACTACTTTTATAGAAAACTTGCATACAAGTTTTGGGCCTATAAAAGAAGCTAAATGTGGTGGATTAATTGGAGTTGGAACTAAGCTAGATCCATCTTTAACGAAATCAGACGGTCTTGTAGGGAATGTTGTTGGAAAAAAAGGAGGGCTTCCTGAAGTTCTAGAAAACTTAAGCATGGATGTCTATCTTTTTGAAAATGTTGTTGGAACTGAAAAAGTTATTCCAGTTGAAAAAATAAAAACCAATGAAGCTTTAGTGCTAAATGTAGCAACAACTGTTACTTCTGGAATCGTAACTTCGGCTAGAGAAAATATAGTGGAGGTTGCTCTTAAAAAGCCTGTATGCGCTGAAATAGAATCAAGAGTAGCTATAAGCAGAAGGGTTGGAGAAGGATGGAGATTAATAGGTTATGGAATAATCAAGTAAAAGATTGATTTATTATGCCTATAAACGTTATTTTAGACTCAAATTTTTTATTAGCTTCCATAGACCTTCATGTAGATGTACTTTCTAAAGTTGAAGAGTTGCTTTTAGGGAAAGTAAAGTTTATAGTTATTTCTCCAGTATATAAAGAGCTTTTAAAGCTTGCTAGTAGAAGAAACAAAATTGGTAAAAAAGCAAATTTAGCCTTAAAGCTTTTAGAGAAGTGCGAAATCTTTAATGTAAATTCTATACATGAAGAAAGCGTTGATGATCTTATAATAAAAGCTTCAAAAGATCTAAAAGCTATAGTTGCTACAAAAGATTATAAGTTAAAGAAAAGATTAAGGGAGCTTGGAGTTCCAGTAATTTTTCTAAAAAATAGTAAAGTTATTTGTGATCCTATGATCCCAGAATACTTTTAAATTCAAAAAGCTTAAGATTATTTTTTGAATATTCTTAACTTTGAAGTGAAAGGTTTTGAATTGTGAAGTTTGTGGGAAAAAAATAGTCAATCGTCCAATAAGAGCTTCAATAGAAGGTGTAATTTTATCTGTATGCAATGAGTGCTCCCAACTTGGTGAAGTTGTAAGCATAAGCAAAAGTGAGCAGGCTTATACAAAAACTAAAAGCATAATGGCTTATGCTAAACCACAAAAACCATTAACAAAAGCTCAAAGTTTGCCAAAAGATATCTTAGAATTTGAAATAGTAGAAGATTGTGCTCGAAAAATTAAAAATGCAAGAGAAAAGGCTAAGATTAAGCAAGAAGAATTAGCAAAAAGAATTAATGAGAAGCTATCGGTTATTCAAAAAATAGAAGCTGGAAAAATGGTTCCAGATTTAAGACTTGCACGCATACTGGAACACTTTTTAAAAATAAAGCTTATAGTTCCTAAAAGCGAACCTGTAGTACCTACAAACTCAAAAATTCCAGAACTAACTTTCGGAGATATAGTAAAGATTAAAAGTAAAGATAAAAAATCACTATAACTACTTAAATCTAGATTGATTGCTATTTAGTTAATACATGCTTAAGCTTTAATAAATTTTAATTACTTTTTTCGAGGTTTTAGATGGAACTATCTTTAGCCTTGCATTTTTAAACTCTTTATAAAAGGCTTTATGCTCAAAATACCAATCTAAAAATACTCCAAGAGCACTTACCTCGCTTATAGGTTGATTTGTTATTGAAACATTCCAATTAGCCAATAAGAAAACTTCTCTAGGAACTTTCTCAGCACCTACTACTATCATTTTGTTGGCTCTTGAAGATTTTATGCTCTCAATTACTTCTGGAAGTGGTAATCCATACATGGTTAAATGGATTACTTCGCCCCCTTTTTTAATCCATTCTTTTATTATTTCTAGCCAAGGCTTTCCCATTTCTATGAAAAAATCCCCACCAAACCTTTCTACAACGCTTTTAACCTTCTTTTTTAACTTTTCATCGTATACATCGCTTATGATTATTCCATCAGCTCCAAATGCTCTTGCAGTAAGGCAAACATGAGTAGTAACTCTTAAATCTCTTGGAATTCTATGACCTATCCTTAATACCACAACTTTCCTATTCATTTTAATCCATTTTAAAATTGTTTAAATATCGAAAAAGGAATAATTAAAATTAGTGATTTAAAATTGTCGTTTCTTGATGAAGAATTTATAAAAATAGCTAAAATGCTTGGAGGGGAAGAAGCAGTAAAGGTTGTTAAGGTATTAAAGGAGCTAAAGGAAGCAACTGATGAAGTTATTGCGAACAACTCAAAAGTTAGAATAAACGATGTAAGGAAAATTCTTTATAAACTTTATGATTATGCTCTTATTTCATGTACTCGCATAAGTGGTGATAAAGCGGGTTGGTATACTTTTTATTGGAAATTGCTTCCAGATCAGGTAGATGCTTTTATAAGAAGTAGGAAAAGAAGAGTTCTTGAAAAGCTTAAAGCAAGACTTAAGTATGAAAACCTTCACAACTTTTTTGTATGTAAGAAATGTCCAGATGTTAGAGTTACTTTTGAAGAAGCTACTGAATCAGCTTTTAGATGTACTTCATGCAGTGGACAACTTATTAACGCTGATAATAGTGATTTAAAAAAGGTACTTAATGAGCTTATTTCTAAGCTTGAGGCTGAATTAAGCTCTTGATAGAATATAGTGTTAAGTTGAAACATAATAGTATTCTCCAATTTCTTTTTGCATTTTATCAACTTTACTTTTAGGTTTATTTACTCTTGGTCTACCAGTTTCTGGATCTCTTCTAAATGTTATATCCATTTTTGCAAGGAATTTATTCATTCCTTCTCTAAGAGAAACTGGAGAATTTGCTATCCCAATTAATCCAGGATTTCCATCGAATATCATAAGCTTATCGGCTATAAAGTCTTGAGCTACTAGATCATGCTCAACTACAAAAGCAAAAGCTTCTTTATCCTCTACTGTTTTCTTTATGGCTTTTGCAACTGCAATCCTTTCCTCTATATCAAGATAAGCACTAGGCTCATCTATTAAGTATATATGCGCATCTTTTAAAATACATGCAGCTATAGCAACTCTTTGTAATTCTCCTCCACTTAAAACGTTTACAGGTCTATCAAATAGCTTAACTAAATGAAGAGGTTCTACTATATCTTTAATGAAATTCTCTTCTTCAAACTTTTCTTTAGCTATGCTCATTAATAACGATTGTACAGAGCCATTGTAATTGGTTGAGATGTATTGAGGTTTATAGCTAATTACAAAATCTTTAAAATTAACAACATTTCCTTTAGTAGGTTCTTCTATACCAGCCAAAAGCTTTATAAAAGTAGTTTTTCCTATTCCATTTGGTCCAAGTATTCCTATCACTTCTCCTTTTTTTACTTCACCTGGATTCACGTAAAGAACAAAATCATTATATCTTTTTTCCATTTTTTTCCAGCTTATTGCTGGGCTTTCAATATCTTTAGCTTCTTTAGGCGGTTTTACATGGAATCTTATGGCATAAGGCCTAAAACGCATGTTTTCATCTGGAATGTAGCCATTTAAGTAAATATTGATTCCAACTTTAACTCCATAAGGATGAGAAACTACTCCATATACTCCAGGCTCTCCATATATTATGCATACTTGGTCTGATAAATAATCAAGCATGGCTAAATCATGCTCAGCAAGAATTACTGTTTTTTCTTCATCTTTTAAACTTCTTATTGCTTTAGCAACTTGCAATCTTTGATTAACATCTAAATGGCTTGATGGCTCATCGAATATGTATACATCAGCATCTTTTAAAATACATGCAGCTATAGCAACTCTTTGTAATTCTCCTCCACTTAAAACTTCTAGAGGCCTACTAAGAACTTCGTTTAGTTGAAATTTTTCTTTTAAAGAATTAAGCTTTCCTTTTTCATCAGCTTTTGATAAAATATCTAGAACAGTTCCAGAAACATACTTTGGAATTTTATCTATATGCTGAGGTTTATAAATTACCTTTAACTCTTTTTTGCTTAATTTATTGAGATATTCTTGAAGGATTGATCCTCTAAAATGTGTTATAATTTCCTTCAATGTTGGTGGAGAATTATGGTTGCCTAGATTAGGCATAAGCTCTCCAGATAAAATTTTAAGAGCCGTAGTTTTTCCAGTTCCATTTCTTCCAATAAGGCCAGTGATTATGCCTTCTTTTGGAGTAGGCAACCTGAAAAGCTTGAATAAATTTTGTCCATAGCTATGACTATATTCTTTTTTAAGCTCTTCAGGTAGGTTAACTATGGTTATGGCATTAAAAGGACATTTTTTTACACATATTCCACAACCGCTACACAAAGACTCAATTATTATTGGTTTTTCTTCGTCTTCTGGAATTTTTATAGCGCTTACTCTAACTCTAACTTTTGGACAATATTTAATGCATGGGACTCCACAATCTTTAGGCTTACATAAATCTCTATCTAAAACAGCAACTCTGACCATTAGTCTTTTATCCACCTATTTAATGGGCGTTCAAAACTAAGAAAAAATAAAAAATTTTAGGAGTTAAATAAACCTACCATTCCTCTTCTTCCAATCCTTCCTCTTCTTCCCATTCCTCTTCTTCCCATCCTTCTTCTTCAAACATTTCTGGCGTACCTCCTTTTAGTTAGCATAAGCTAATTTTTGCCTTGTTTAACAAGCTTTTAAAGCTTTTGGTTTTTAAAGATTTAACTTCATATATGGACTAAAAAGGTAAATTGATAGTTAAAAGTCTAAAAGCAACCATAGCATTCTAAGCATTAGATAAAAGGAAAAATTTTTAGCTTTGATTTTGATTAATGAATAAAAATGCCCCGGTAGCTCAGTGGTTAGAGCAATGGACGGGAAAATTTGTTCCTGGTTGAGCCTTGTAAGCCATAGGTCGCGGGTTCAAATCCCGCCCGGGGCTCCAATCCAAAATTACCTTAATTTTAGTGTCTCGACTTACCATGAAAAGCGCGATAGACATAAATGGCTTAGGTTTAAGAGGGCTGTGGAAGTGCCAAATTCACTATTTGCTAGGAACTCCAAGCTCATCAAGTGCTTGAGGATTACTGCATCTCCGAAGGCTTGAGCGAAGCAGGGTAGTTAAGTATTTGCAGTCTTTGAGGAAGATCAAATCGCTTGGATTTGGATGAAGCTAATAGGGCTGACGTGAAGTACTTCATCAACTGCTTGGAGAGGAACGATTACTCGGCTTGAACTAAGCATGACTATAAGGTAGCATTAACTGTTCAAGAGGAATCAATTCAAGCATGGCCATCAACAGAGCTTCCAATAAACTACTGAGAAAGTCCAATTTACAGTGAGAACAGGAAATGATAGTATATTGCCGGAAATTGACTGACGTCCGCATATAATTATCATGTAGTTGCGCCTTCCAGCCGTTATAGCTTTGCACCATACGCCTAAGTGCCAAACCCTCCTCATATTTATGGACCAAAGAACTGACTTTCGGTGGAATTATCAGTGCTGAGCTAGCAGATAATACTTACTATGCAGGATTATCATATCGATATAGATTGTATCCGCCGGTAATTATCAGCGGAAGACTTTATTACAATGTACATCCCACAACTGGTTGGGTGTTGAAGGGCCAGGTTTTGTCTGCGTGGACTTGTGCACGGAAGAGGAGCTTGTGGAAATCCAGCACCATAGATTTAGGTCAAATACGCTACATTGAGAATCCTAATATGCATGGAGCCGTAGCGCTGTTATGAGCATTGAACCTCAATGTACCTCATGGAAATTATATGATGCATTTACGGAAGACCTAATATTTGAGCTTGTAGATACAACAACTAATAGAAAGGCAGCGCCGACTGGTGGTGCTACAGTATTCAAGCCTAACGAAGAGTTACTAGTTTATATCCTTTCAGGTCTTTCCTTAATTGTTTTTCTCTATTCTGGCGTAAGGGTTTAAAGAAGAATATATGTAGGCATAGGCTCAACCACAATAAATTTAGCACCAAACCATTTATCTTTTTGCTCTTAGAATCCACCACATCGAAGTAATCTAAAGTTCGCCTAATGGTTTTACATAAGGAATAATTTTAAAAGTGTGAAAACCATCCATTTAATAGAATTTCAGAATCTTTCTACAAGGCCGAGTCCCCGTTAAATTCTTATATCTCTTTTCCTAATTAACTAGTGATGGAGATCTCGGTAATTTTTCCAACGAAGAATCGGGAATATCATGTTAAAAAGGCTGTAAGGACGGCCTTTAGGGTAAAGAGTGTACGTGAAGTGATAGTTGTGGATGGAGGCAGCCGAGATAGAACAATTGAGCTCGCCAAGAAGGAGGGAGCTGAAGTTATAGTTCAAAGTGATTTAGTGTATCCTGGTAAGGGGGTTGCGATGAGAGATGGAGCATATCTTGCAAGGGGAGACATTCTAGTTTATCTAGACATAGACATTAAAAACATAGCTCCTGAATTTATCAAGAAACTGGCTGAACCCATAATTAATGGAGAAGCAGAATTCGTAAAGGGATACTTTGATAGAGCATCTGGAAGAGTTACTGAGCTTGTTGCTAAGCCCCTTCTAAGAATGTTTTATCCTGGGCTTTCGAGATTTAAACAGCCTTTAAGTGGGGAGATAGCTGGCTTAAGGAAACTGTTCTATAAAGTCGAGTTTGAAAGGGGATGGGGCGTAGATGTGGGCTTACTAATCGACTTGTACAAGCTTGGAGTAAGAATAATTGAAAGGGATATTGGATACAAGGATCATGACATGAAGCCCTTGCACGCACTCACAGACATGGCATATGAAGTTGCTAGTGCAATTCTTAAGAGAGCGATTAAAGATCAGAAGATAGATGTCCAATGGGCTGAAAAATACTCGAAAGAGATTGGAAAGATTGACTTGGGGCTTGAATCTGGCAGGGGATTCGCTTGAGAACCTTATTGATTGGGGGAGGCCACTCGGCATACTTTGTTGCAAACGCCATCAGGGAGATAGATCCCCAAGGAAAACTCATGATAATCGAGTTTACAAGTGAAAAAGTCGATGTTCTTTCAAAGACTTTTCCTTACGCTGAGGTAATCCGCCAGGAGATCGACGAGGTGGAGGATTACATTAGAGTTAACCGGAACATCCTCGACGCAGTTATAACCGCAACTGAAAGCGACTCACTGAATCTTCGATACTGCAAAGTCGCCAAAGAAAGCACTATCCCATTGGCTATATCCATTATTAATAACCCGCTAAACAGCGCAATATTCCTTGATGAGGGAATCACTAACATAATTAACCCCTACAGCTTAATATCAGTAGAGCTTTCAGAGATTTTAGGCGCTAGCACAAACGTTTTGTTTAAATCCCAGAGAACTCGAGTTCTAGCAATTTCGATAAAAATATCTGATGAAAGACTTCTACTCAAGCTTATGAAGGAATTAGGTAGAAGCCATGATGTATCCGCAGTTTTTGTTTCCCCCTCAGGCGAGATAACAACTTCTATCGAAGCTGGCTTAGGAGGAATAGGATATATAATAGGATATGAAGAAAGAATTGAAAAGTTTTTAAGAATTGCTAGAGAGTGATGAAATGTTTCAAATATCCCAAACATTAAGCGATTTTCTCTTCAGGGTGTTTATAGCCGCTACTGTTCTAATTCTCGCTTACTTCGTTAGCAAATACGCATGTTCAAGTTTGGAGCGGGGGCTATCGAAGTTTGGCCTTGGATTTGCTAAGAGGATAGCTAAGCTCGCTCGATACTTTGTTCTCTTCATAGGTGCAGTCATAGCAGTAAGCGTTCTTAGCTTGGACGTGACAGCAATCTTAATAATCACGATTTTGATTTTAATATTTATTATAGCGGGTTTGCGAGATATGGTTCTAAACTTAGCCGCGGAGCTTTATCTCGTTATAAGAAAGCCCTTTAAGGATAATGATTACATAAAAGTTGGCGACATAGAGGGGACAGTCATATCTATCAGAGAAATGGATACCGAGATAATAACCTACGATGGCGATCTCGTTATAGTGCCTAACTCATACTTTTTAAAGCATCCTATAATTAATAAGTCTCAATCGCTTGTAAGGCACATTGAACTTAAGCTAATTTTTACCAAGATGGAACTTAAAGAAGTTGAGCTCGCAATCCAAGAGGTTTTAAGGGAGATAAAGCCTGAACTCTTTGGGGAGCCTGAGCTTTTATCAGTCAGCGAGAAAGGCGATAGAATTGAAGCGTTTATAAACCTTCCAATAGTGAACGTGAGAAAACTGAGATGGCTAACATCGAAAATCATCAAAAACTTCTTCACCAGAGGAGTGGAAGTTGAGATTGAATAATGTTCTGGTAGTGGATCTAGACGGAACGCTTACAAATGGTGGCGAAGATCTTGTAAAGCCACACGTTAAAGAATCCTTGCTATCCATAAAAAGCCGTGGCTGGACGCTGATACTTGCTACAGGTAGGGATAGAAAATACCTTATGCGAAGAGCTGATCTGAGAGGAATCTTTGATGCATGGGTTGCTGAAGCTGGGCTCTCAATTTACTTGCCAAAAACTGGAATATCGCGCTGTTTCGCTGATGAGTATTGGAGAATTATGGTTAAAAAGTTAACAACTTTTCCATTTGTCGAAGAAAAAGAAAACACGGTGGTCTTTAGATTTGAGTATCTTGACACCGTTAAAGCTGAAATTATAAAACTTGGAATAAACGCGGTTTTAAAAGATAATAAAGGGACTGTGATCCCCCTTCCAGAAGGAGTGAATAAAGCATTGGGGGTAAAGGAAGCGCTGAAACTATTGAATGTTGACGGACCCATTGTAGCTGTTGGAGATGCGAAATTAGATTTAGAACTCTTCGAAATAGCCGCATTTAGGGCCGCTGTAGCTAATGCAGAACAGTCATTGAAGGAGAAGGCTGAATACGTAGCTAACCGAGAAAATGGAGAAGGAGTTATGGAAATAATCCAAGCAATATTAAAAGGATGGTTTATTGAAGGTCCCAATAGGACGAAAAAGATTTAGACAAATGGGTATCGAGTATCATAAAGCTTCTTTCTACATGGACATGATATACGTGGAAGAAGTTTATAAAGACCCTATGATAAAGTAGTGAAGAATATGGCCCCTAAAGCCACTCTTGCAATGTCCTTCTCAATCTATCCTTCAATCTTGCTATAGACTGCCTCAAGCAATGAATATCTAAGATTCATGCGCTTAGGTATATTTTCCGAACTATTATCTATATGTAAGCCTATTAAAGAGAATAGGATAATGACTTTTTTAGGTTGGCGTAAAAGGTTACGTTGGATCCATCGATGAATGAGAAGCACTCATACCATTCGGAATCGTATTGTTTCGGCGGCATATCCGGACAAAACTTGTGCTCGCTAAGGTGAAAGTATCTATACAAATCCTTTAGCTAAGCGGTACGTGAACTGCCTGGGGCTTCAAATTTATAATATCCAATTCTAAATGATTTTGTGTTTTTAATCCAACATAAAACAACTCCATAAACTTTTAAAGAACTAAAGTTATAAATGCAATTGAATGGATTTGGTGCTATGGGGAGAAATCTCAATGAAAAACTATAGAGGAGAAGAATCTTTAAGAACTTATGAAGAAATAAACTTAAAAATTAAAAAGGGCGATGTTTCAGTAATGACTGCTGAAGAATTTGTTGAATACGCTAAAACTCATGGAATAGAAAAAGCCTCAAAGGAAATAGATGTAGTAACTACTGGAACTTTTGGAGCTATGTGCAGCTCTGGTGCATTTCTTAATTTTGGGCACTCTGACCCTCCAATTAAAATGTTTAAATGCTGGTTAAACGATGTTCCAGTTTATAAAGGCTTGGCTGCTGTTGATGCTTATATTGGAGCAACCTCTATGAGTGAAACAAAGCCTTTTGAGTATGGAGGAGGGCATGTAATAGAGGATTTAGTAAGCCATAAAGAAATAGAATTGCGTGCAGAATCTTATGGAACTGATTGCTATCCTCGTAGACTTATTGAAACTACGATTTCTATAGAGGATCTAAACCAAGCAATGATGGTTAATCCACGTAATGCTTATCAACGCTATAATGCAGCTACGAATAGCAGTGATAGAGTGCTTTATACTTACATGGGAACTCTTTTACCAAGATATGGAAACGTAACTTTTTCAGGCACAGGTCAATTAAGCCCATTGTACAAGGATAAAAGTTTTGAAACTATAGGAATAGGAACAAGGATTTTCTTAGGAGGAGGAATGGGCTATGTTATAGGAGAGGGAACACAGCATAATCCTCAAAACAATTTTGGAACGTTGATGGTTAAAGGGAATCTTAAAAAAATGAATCCACGATATTTACGAGGAGCAGCTTTTTATAAGTATGGAACAACTCTTTATATAGGAATTGGAATTGCAATTCCAATAATAAATGAAAGAGTTGCTAAATCTGCAAGTCTATCGGATGAAGAGATTTTTACAGAAATAGTGGATTATGGAGTGCCTTCACGTGATAGACCTAAGCTTAGAATAGTATCTTATGCTGAATTAAAATCTGGAAAAGTTTTGATTAATGATAAAAGCGTTCCATCTTCTTCGCTTTCAAGTTATAAATATGCTAAAGAAATAGCTGAAACTTTAAAAAAATGGATCCAAGAAAAAGAATTTTTCTTAGTAAGGCCTATTGAGCTTTTACCAATTTATGAAGATTTTAAACCTTTAAAGATTAAAAAATACGAGCCTACAGTTAAAGATGTTATGACAAAGGAGGTAATAACTGCAAAACTTAATGAAGAAATAACAACAATAGCTGAAAAGCTTGTAAAGTTTAATATAGATCATGTACCGATTGTTAATGAAAAAAATAAGTTAATTGGAATAGTTACTTCTTGGGATATAGCAAAAGCTGTTGCTAAAAGAAAAAAAAGGCTTGAAGAAGTTATGACAACAAAAGTTATAACGGCTAGAGAAAACGAACCTATTGAAATAGTTGCAAAAAGGCTATCGCAATACAACATTTCTGGAATGCCAGTTGTAGATAATGAAAATCATGTTATAGGCATAGTAACCACTAACGATCTTGCAAAACTTTTAAGGAGGGAAAAGCAATGAAGCTTAAGCTTACGTTTACTCATGAAAATATAAATAAGCCAATAATTTCTAAAGTTGTGCTTAAAACAAAAATTCCAATAAACATACTTGAAGCTAAAGTAACTCATGATGCTGGAGAAATGATAGTGGAAGTATTAGCTATTGAAGAAAAGCTTGAAGAAGTTATAAAAAGTTTTCAAGATTATGGAGTTATAGTAGAAAAAATACCCTCAATTATTAAAATAGATTATGAAAAATGTATTTCTTGTGGAGCTTGTATATCTCCTTGTCCAGTTCAAGCAATTACTTTAGATTCTAATTGGGAAATAAAGTTTAATGAAGAAAAGTGTATAAGATGTTTAATATGCGTTAATGCATGTCCAACAAAAGCAATAAAAATTTTATGAACTCTAAATTGAAATTATATAAAGTAAGGAAAACCATCAAGGAATCAAATGTTTTATTTATTTCTAATAGTCTAAAGGCTATAAATGCAGCAATAACTTCCATAATAAACAATAGAAGTGAGCTTGAGAATTACTTAAAAATTAATCCTTCATACAAATATGCCTTAGATCCTATAGAAGTAAGCGAATCAAGCCCTAAAATAGTGAAATTAGCGGCTAAAGCAGCTAGAATGGCTGGAGTAGGGCCTATGGCTGCAATTGCGGGAGCATTAGCAGATTTAGCACTAGAGGCTATGCTAAAGAATGGATCTCTTATAAGCCTTGTAGAAAATGGCGGAGAAATAGCAGCAAATTCAATAATTCCGTTAAACATAGCGATTTATGCTGGAAATTCTCCATTATCTGGTAAGCTTGGCTTTTATGTCTCTTTAGAGGATTTTCCAATAGGAATAGCAACAAGTTCAGCAACTGTTAGTAATGCAATAAATTTTGGAGAAGCTGATGCAGCAATAGCCATAGCAGATACGGCATCTTTAGCTGATGCAGCAGCAAAAAAGATTTGTAATTCAGTAAAAGGAGATATAAAAGAATCTATTAAAAATGGGCTTGAAGTAGCTAAAAGTTTAAAGTTTATTCGAGGGGCTGTAGTGATTAGGGAAAGCTATATAGGCGTAGTTGGAAATCCTCCAAAATTTATAACAATTAAAGGAGAAATAGAAGATATCTTTAAATCAAGCTTGTATAAAGTTTTTCCTAAAGTTTGCTAAAAATCTAGATTGCATACATTCATTAGCTTAAAAAAACTTTCTTGAGAACGATTGGCTTTATAGTTTCTTAAAGCCTTTATTAAAGCACTTTTATCTATTCTTAAAATCTTAGATATAGATTTTGATACTTCACTTCCTATAAATAAAAATTGACAAATAGAAGTTAAGTTTGATGGTTTTCTATGTATGCTACTGGATTCAAAATCCACTATTATTGGCTCATTTTCATTGGTTATGATTATATGTTTTGGGGCGTGACTTAATTCCCCGTGGTCTAAACCAACCTCATCTAGGCGCCAGCACTGCTCAAGGATTTCACGCAAAACCTTTTTTAAACGCATTTTTCCTCTGCACCTTTCAAGCCATTTTGGAAGCAAAGCGCCGTCTATAAACTGCATTAGGAGAAAGTTTTTGCTAACGCCCAAAAGCCTTGGCCCCACGCCCACAGAATTGGCCATCTTGAGCATTTCGGACTCACGCTGCATCATGGAACGGTCAGCGTCAACCCTTCGAATTTTCATCGCCAACTTCTCATCGTTTCTATGGGCAATTACAACTATGCCAACACAACCCTTTCCCAAAATAGGCACATTAAAGGCTTGCTTTTCGCCATTGAATTCTAATGCCGTGACGCCGAGCCTCACCAACTCTCTTAGGCGTTTTCTAATCTCCACACTGCTTGCTCTTGGATAACACACTATGGAAGCGAAAGGTTCTTCAAAAAGCCTTTCGAGGGAAACCGCCAAGCCTAAGGCATCCATTTTCATCTT
>JAVZFM010000010.1:0-20267 GCA_038872815.1 Bathyarchaeia archaeon | reverse complement strand
ATTCCAAATAACACCTTTTCCATTAATAGAAATTTTATACAATATATCTGTTCAATTGATCTATATTGCTTGAAATAAAGCTTCCTAAACATTTTGAGCAGATAAATAAACTATTACGCCAAGTATAAGCGCAATGCTTATCATTAAAAGTGTTAATATAGCTATGCTTGTCCTTTTTTAGATTTAAAAAACTATGAAAATCGAATTAATCTAAAACTAAAGGCTTAAAATAAAGTTATCGATCATAAACTAAAGCTTTATGCTCAAAATGCCTTGGCTTTTTCTATTGAAATCGTATTGTTTAAAAGTTTGACTAGGTTCTTACCATTAATTTAAAATTTAATTCATTGAATACATGCATATAACCTAACAGCATTGCTAGCCTTAATTAATCTATAGCTAAAAGGCTTTTAAAGGAATTCATGCTTTAATCACTAACTTGAGTAAAGTAAGCTAACAAAAACCTTATCTCGCTAATATGTGATAAACGTCTATGGAGGTTAGAGCTGTTTGGAAGTATTTGAAGCTATTAAAACTAGAAGAAGCATTCGTAAATATAAGCCAATTATGGTTGAAAAAGAAAAGTTGTTTAAAGTTTTAGAAGCTGGAAGGCTTGCTCCTTCGGCTGTTAACAAGCAACCATGGCATTTTATAGTTGTAACTGATGCAAAAATCAAAAATGAATTAAGAAAAGCTTACGATAAAACTTGGTTTGTTGAAGCGCCCGTTATTATAGTTGCTTGTGCTGATCCAAATGAAGCATGGAAAAGAGTTGATGGAACCGAATATTGGATGGTCGATGTTGCAATAAGCATGCATCAAATGGTTTTATGTGCTGCTGAAGAAGGGCTTGGAACATGTTGGATAGCAGCTTTTAACGAAGAAGCTGTAAAAAAAGCTTTAGGGATACCAAAAGATATAAGAGTAGTAGCAATGACACCTTTAGGCTATCCTGATGAATTTAAAGGAGAAGTTACAGATAGAAAGCCTTTAAATAGCATAGTCCATTTCGAGCATTGGTAAATTTTCTATTTAAACAATCAATAGCTTTAATTGAATTAAAAAGAAATGTAAAATATCATTTAAAAGATGGAATTCCTTGTAAAGCTCATTCTTGTATAAAATGCTGTATAAAAACTAAAATGATTTTAAGCAAGGAAGATATAGAAAGAATTAAAAAAGTTGGTTATGAAGAAAAATCTTTTCTATATAGAAAAGGCTCAATATTTATGATTAAGAACAAAAATGGCAAATGCGTTTTTCTAAAAGATTTTGGCTGCTCAATATATAAGTATAGACCATTAGGATGTAAGCTTTACCCATTGATTTATGATACGAAAAAAGGATTTATAATTGATAACCTTTGCCCTTATAGAAATGAATTTAAAATTTCAAAAAATGATGTTAAGGAATTATCTCGATTAATCAATAAAATCTTTTCTATAGACGATGCTAGACCAAGCTTTCAAGCTTTTCTTTAGCAATTTTTAAGCATTCCTCCATGAATTCTTTTGAAATTTTTCCTGATGGAGTTGGAGTTTGAAAAATCCTTTCAGGAGCTTTTAGCCTATCTAGATTGAATCCTTCTCTTGTTTTAAACCTATACTTTTCTTTAAGAATTTTTACTCCTATTTTCTTTAAATTCTCTATGCTTAATTCTTTTCCTAAAACCTTAAATCCTTCGATTATAAGTTCAGGTGTATAAATTTCTCTAGCAAAAAAGCATATTATCAAGCTTGATAAAACTTGTCGCCACCCTTCTTCATTTATTAACCTTTCAACAATTTCTTTTGGAGTTAATTTTTCATTCTTTATTAAAATTTTTTGATCTAGGCTATAGCCTGCAGAATCTAGATGACTATGCCTTGATCCAATTAAATATCCTATGTAAGCTGCAGGTCCAGTATGGTAACCAGGCATTTCATTTTTTCCAAAAACTAATGCAAAATCCTTCCCACCATATATACTTGATGCATACTCGATGCCTTTACTTAAAGCTTTATAAAAATCGTTTACTTGGTTTACTAAAAATCTTATAGCTTTTAAATAAGCTTCACAATTACCCCATCTTAAAATCAATCCATTTGTTTCTTCAATTGAAATTAAGCCTTTTTCTTGAGCTTCTGTAGCCCAAGCTAAAGCTACTCCAGTACTTATTGCATCTAAGCCTAAAGCTTCTACTTCATCTAAAAGCATTAACAATGATGAAGGATTAGAAATTCCGAGCATAGATCCTAAAGAGTATAGTAGCTCGTAATCGTAAGAAATCATTTTTGTTTTATAAAAGTATGGCTCAGTTTCATAAGGAGTTCTAAGAACTGCTAAATGGATACAACTTACTGGACAATGAGCGCAAGAAGTTCTACGGCCTAAAAAGTTTTGAGCAAAATTTTCTCCAGATATGCTTTTTGCATCTTCAAAGCATGCTTCTTTTAAATTCCTAGTAGGTAAAGCCTTAAGCTCATTCAATGGATTAATGTTTAAAGATGTGCCTAATTCATGGTATTTTTTCATAGAAGGCGATTGCATTAAAGAGTTAAAAATTTTATTGTAAAATTCACGATAAGCTTTTGGGCTTTTAAATCCTATAGAACGCTTACCAGATATTACTATTGCTTTTAACTTTTTACTCCCAAAAACAGCTCCTAAACCAAGCCTTCCAAAATGCCTATAGGTCTCAGTAACTACGCATGCATATGGAATTAAATTTTCTCCTGCTCTTCCAATTCGCATAATAGTTCTTATTCCAGCCCCCGGCTCTCTATCCCTTAAAATCCTTCCAACAGTATAGCTATTAGCCATATTCCATATTGCAGAACCATCCCTAAAATAGACTTTTCTTCCATGAATTGCTAAGTAAACAGGTGTTTCACTTGCACCCTTTATAACTATAGCATCATAGCCAGCCATTTTTATAGCTACAGCACTTCTTCCTCCACAATGACTTTCTCCTAAATTCTTTGTTAAAGGAGATTTAAAAACAGCTATAGTTTTTGAAGCTGTTGGATAAACTCCTGTAAAAGGTCCTACCGCAAATATTATTGGGTTTTCTGGGCTTAAAGGATCTATTCCTTTTGGGCACTCTTTTTGAAGTAGTTTTATTGCTACACCAATGCCTCCTATAAATTCATTAAAAAGTTCTTCTCTTTCTTCTAGCCATGATACTCTTCTAGATAAATCTATATATAAAACTCTTGCAAATTCATACCTCATTTTCTTTCCTCCATTTTTATCACGTTATAAGGACAATAATTTACGCAATAGCCACAATGAACGCATATTACAGGCTTTTCATTATCTTCGTCCCAAAATATTGCACCCATAGTACAAGCATTGGCACAGTTTTTGCACCCAATACATTTATTTGGGTTTAAAATAACTCCTCCACCATTTCTCAAGCTTAAAGCATTTGTTGGACAAACTTTCATACAAGGAGGATCTATACATGCTCTACAAACTAAAACTATAAAGCCTCTTTCTATTCCTCCAGCAGATTTTATATGGATTGCTGATTTTGCATTACCGGTCTCTCCAAACCTACGGTTGCATGCAAACATACAACATTGGCATCCAACGCATAAATCCACATCAACAACAGCTAATCTTTTTAAAACCAAAATAAACACCTAAAGATTATTAATGAACTTTTTTTAATTTTTATGAATTTAAAATAATCATTAAAGAGGTATAAAACTTGCTTAATGAATTAATCAAAAAATCAATAAAAGCTAGTCCAAAAGAATTAGTAAATTTGATTGATAACGTAAAAAACATAATTATTGAAGAGAGGGAAAATAAAAAATTTAACGACAGTGAAGTAAAAGAAGGGCTAATTTTAATTCCCCCAGCTTATGAATTATTAATAGTAGGGGATATTCATGGAGATTTAGAAAGCTTAAAGTATATTTTGGAAAGCTCCTTATTTTTAAATTCAATCAATTCTAGTAAACCTCAGTATATAATATTTTTAGGCGATTATGGAGATAGAGGAATATATTCTCCTGAAGTTTACTATGTAATTCTTTATCTTAAATCTAAATTTCCAAAGTATATTCACTTGCTTAGAGGCAATCATGAAGGCCCTCCAGGTTTAATGGCTTATCCGCATGATTTGCCTCACCAGCTTGAAAGCAAGTTTGGGGAAGAAGCTAAAAGTTTATACATTAAATTTAAAGAATTCTTTAAAATTCTTTATCATGCAATTATAATAGAAGGAAAATATCTTCTTCTTCATGGAGGAATTCCAAGCGAAGCTGAATCTATAAACGATATAGCTTATGCTAACCTAACCTATCCAAACACAAATCATTTAGAAGAGATATTATGGAGCGATCCTTATGAAGGAATATTTGGTACATATCCATCTCCAAGAGGAGCTGGAAAACTTTTTGGAAAAGATATAACCAATAAAGTGTTAGATTTACTTGGAGTTAAAACTTTAATAAGAGGACATGAGCCATGCTTGAATGGAGTTAAAGTAAACCATGATGGAAAAGTATTAACTATTTTTTCAAGAAAAGGCTATCCATACCATAACTTAAATGCAGCTTATTTAAAATTAAGAACTGAGATAAAAGCAATGGATGCTTATGAGTTAGTTAATTATTGCGTTAAGTTTTAAAGGCTTTATTTGTTTTAATAAACTAAATAGTATGGATAGGCATATGCGTATCTTTTTGAAAGATGATAACCTATAGCAGCTCCTGTTATTCCAGTGACAACTGTAGCAGCTATCGCTCCTCCTATTACAAACCAATCTAAAACCAAACTTAATTTCTCCTAAATATTTGATTTGATCTAAAATAAACAACAACTTCTATTAAAGTTTTTCTTTTTTATTAAGATCATCTTTATATCTATAAACCTTAGTACAAACATTAATGCGTATGGATAATCAAAACTAATTATGAATGAGCTCTAGATTAAGCTTAAATAAGAGCCTTTACTACCTAAACAAAAATCTTTTATATAGTTTAGTTCTTTTTTTAAAAAAAGAAACTTACTATGAGTTTGTGTGGCGGAGAAAATGGAAATCCAAATGCTTTCATCTCCAATTATAGGCTTTATCATAGCAGTTTTAGTCTCTATAATAATTTATATCATGGGAGGGGCAATCGCTCCTAAAGCATCTAGTAGTAATGATAAGATTGCTCCATATGCTTGTGGTGAAGATATGCCCCCAGAAAAATCTTCAATATCTATTCATGTTTTTGATTTTGCTGCTTTATTCATGGTATTCGATGTTATAGCATTAGTGGTCGCATTATCTATGGGCATTTCAATTTATGAAGAGCCAATAGTTTTAGCTCTTGTATTGTTGTATGCTATATTGGTTCTTATTTCATTGTTAGTTTTACTAGTGAGGCGATAATTTTGGGATTAATTAAATGGGCTAGGATTAAAAGCCCTTGGCTAGTTCATTTTAATACTGGCGCATGCAATGCTTGTGACATAGAAGTTTTAGCTTCTCTTACTCCTAGGTTTGATCTTGAAAGGTTTGGAGCTTTACTAAAGGGAAGCCCACGTCATGGAGACATCTTAGTGGTAACTGGTCCAGTTACAAGACAAGTAAAGAATAGAATAATAAGAATTTATGAACAAATGCCAAGCCCAAAATTTGTAGTTGCTGTAGGATCATGTTGTTGTAGTGGTGGAGTTTTTAGGAATTGTTACAATGTTTATCCTGGCTTAGACTCAGTAATCCCAGTTGATGCATATATAGTTGGTTGCCCTCCAAAACCTGAAGCTATAATAAATGGCGTTGCAGTGCTTATAGAAAAAATAAAAAGAACTAAAAAGGAGAATTTTTTATGAATAAAGAAGAAGAAATAGTTGAAGAATTGAAGAAGGCTTTTGGTGAAAAAATTATAGAAGTTAAAGTACCGAGAAAAAGAAGGATATTCGTTACTATTTCAGATAAATGGTATAAAGATTTAATAAAATATCTAAGCGAAAAAATGCAAATAACTCATGTTTCAACTATAACTGGAATGGATGTAGGCAATAAAATTGAGGTTATGCCACATTTATTTGGTAAAGGAGTTGAAATCACTGTGAAAGTAGCCGTTCCAAAAGAAAAACCTGAAATCGATACAATAACTGATGTTTTACCTGGCGCAAATCTTTATGAACGTGAAGTTTATGACATTCTTGGAGTGGTTTTTATTGGGCATCCAAACCTAGAAAGATTAATTCTTCCTGAAGATTGGCCTGAAGGAGTTTATCCTCTTAGAAAAGAGTATAAGCCTCAACCTCCTGAGCCTATAAGGAGGAAAGCTTAATGAATATTAGTACTTTTCATATTCCAGTTGGTCCTCAACATCCAGCATTAAAAGAACCTGAAAACTTTACGTTTATGGTTGATGGAGAGTATGTTGTTGGAGTTAAGCCAAGAATAGGTTATAATCATAGAGGTATTGAAAAAGCTGTTGAAGATAGAACTTACATTCAAAACTTATATTTAATAGAAAGGATATGTGGGATTTGCTGTATAGCTCATACTTTTTGCTATACGCAAAACGTAGAATATTTATATGGAAAAGAAATTCCTAGAAGAGCTGAGTTTATTCGTGTAATCATGGCTGAGCTTAATAGAATCCATAGCCATCTTTTATGGCTTGGAGTAGCAGCCCATGAAATAGGTTTTGATACGCTATTTATGTATGTTTGGCGCGATAGAGAGCATGTAATGGATATCCTAGAGGCTATAAGCGGAAATAGAGTTACTTATGCTATAAATACAATAGGTGGTGTTAGACGCGATATCAACGATGAACTTTCTAAAAAAACAGAAAAGGTACTTAGCATATTAGAAGAACGTGTTAAATATTATAAAAAAGTTGTCTCCACAGAGCCTACGTTAATATCTAGGGTTGAAGGAATAGGAATTCTTAAGCCAAATGATGCTATTAAGCTAAGTGCAGTTGGACCTACTTTAAGGGCCTCGGGAATAAAATCTGATGTAAGAGCTGATGATCCGCATGCTGCTTATGATGAAACTCCTTTTAACGTAATAACCTATGATAGTTGTGATGTTTTGGCTAGAGTTTTAGTAAGAATCGATGAAATCTTCGAATCGATAAACATTATAAGGTATTGTTTAAAGCATATGCCAAATGGTCCAATAAGGATTAGGTTACCAAGAGCCCCTCCAATGGGAGAGTCTTTAAGTAGAATTGAAGCACCTAGAGGCGAATTAATCCATTATGTAAATTCAAATGGAACTGAAAAGCCTTATAGATATAAAGTTCGCTCACCTACGCTAGGGAACATATTGGCTGTATGTAAAATGCTAACTTCAGAAAAAGACTATGTTGTTCACATAGCTGATATACCGATAATACTTGCATCCATAGACCCTTGCTTTAGCTGCACAGATAGAGCTTTAAAGTTTATAGATGTATCAAAAAATAAAGAATGGGTTTTGAGTTATAATCAATTACTAAAATATATAAAAGCTAAAGCAAAGTGACTTGAATGGAAGCAACAGATATTCTTATTCAACTTTTTAATATGCTAATTTTTCCAGGCTTTCTTTTTGTAATATTTCTTGGTTTTATTTATGAATGGATAGATCGAAAGTTCTATGCCAAATTACAAAATAGAGTAGGTCCATTATATACAGGAGCTTTTGGATTCCTTCAACCTTTTGCCGATTTCATTAAGTTACTTAGTAAAGAAGATATAATTCCAATGGCTGTTGATAAAACTTTGTTTTTAACAACTCCTATAATAGCTTTATCGCTTATGTTAACTGCTACGCTATTGCTTCCAGTATACGATTTAAAAGGGATAATTTCTTTTAAAGGAGATTTAATATTAGCAATAGTTTTAATGACATTTTTCTGCATAGTTGTATTCCTTTCTGGAATATCTTCAACAAACAGGTTTTCAGCTATAGGTGCTGAGAGAGCAGTATTACAGCTTATAGGCTATGAAATTCCTATTGCTTTAGCTATCGTTGGAGTAGCTTTAAGCGCAAAATCTTTAACAATAGTAGAAATAGTTAAAAAACAAGCTGAAGGACTTTGGTTTATATTAGGGCCTCAAGCATTAGGTTTTGCAATATTCGTTTTAGCTGCTCAAGCAGAGCTTGAGCGTATACCATTCGATATACCTGAAGCTGAGCAAGAAATAGTTGCAGGTTGGCTAACTGAATTTTCTGGAAGGAAATTGGCTTTATTTAGGCTAGCAAACAACATTGAGCTAGTTTACATATCCGGATTGATTACTACTCTTTATCTTGGCGGTCCTCTTGGCCCAACTATTCTTGGATTTAAAAGCATCTCATACTTTATTTACTTTATAATAAAAACTATAGTAGTTTTATTGGTCTTGACTACAATAAGAGCATTGTTTGCAAGGCTTAAGATATATCAAATGATAAACTTTTCATGGAAATATTTAATTCCAATTTCATTACTTCAACTTATATTAGTTAGGGTGATTATTTAAAATGGCAATGTTTACTGAAATCTATAAACATTTGTTTAAAAAAAGAGCAACAATTTTGTATCCTTTTAAAGAAAGAGAGCTAGTAAACATTCCTGAAGGATTAAGGGGAAAACATTCATTCAATAGAGATTTATGTATCGGTTGTGGGCTTTGCCAAAGAGATTGTCCCTCAGAAGCTATTGAAATGGTTGAAGATGAAAAAGGTAAAAGACCGACATTCTTTCTAGATAGATGTCTTTTTTGCGCTCAATGTGAAGAAATATGTCCAAGAAAAGCTATTAAGCTAACAAAAGAATTTGAAATTGCTGCTTATGATAGAAGCGCATTAGTTTTGAAATGACTATGGTGGGGTAAATGATTTCGGATTTAATTCATTTGGCTTTAGTATTTTTATTGATAATAAGTTCTATTTTAGCAATAGAGCTTAAAGATATTATAAAAGCTATTATGGCATTTTGTGTAATGAGCATAATTTTAGCTATAATATTTTACGTTTTAGGCGCGCCTTATGTAGCAATTTTTCAGTTATTAATTTATGCTGGAGCTATAACAGTTTTGCTTTTAGCCGCAATTCATACTATAAGGGGGAAAGAAAGCCAATGAAAAATAAGGATGAAATAATTCCTGTTATCCTTATAGCATTGTTAATAATTTTAAGCTATTTATTCCATACAGCGATTTTTAAAATTCAACTTCCATCAATGGTAGGAAAACCTTCTATAGAGAGATTTCTATGGACTTATAGAGGACTTGATATCTTGGTTCAAAGCTTTTTAGTTTTTGTAGCTGCCATAGCAATAGCATCGCTTTTTAGAGTTGAGAAAAAAGGTGGTGAATAAATAAATGATCGTTAATTTAACACAACTTTATTTAATTTCAGGATTTTTACTTATGATGATTGGTATTTATTGTATAATGGCTAAAAGAAACATGATAAAAACAATAATAGGAATTGAAATCATAACTTCAGGAATTAACCTTAATTTTATAGGCTTTGGCTATCGTCAAGGAGTTGTTGATTCTTTAGCCCAAGCTATAGTTATAACTTCTATAGTAATAGGTGCATGTATAGCTGGAGTTGGGCTTTCAATCTTAATAAATGCATACAGACATTATGGTACATTAGATTTAAAGAAATTAAGTAGGTTAAAGTGGTGAGAAAATGGAAATCCCATTAGTTCTTCAGCCAATTTTAATACTGCTTGGAGCAGCAATGCTTATACCTTTAATAGATAGACTAAGAAAAACAATAAAAGTTGAAAAGATTAGGGATACAGTTGCAGTATTAGCATTTTTATTCTCTTTTTATTCGCTTTTAATGCTTTATTCAAAAATAGTAAAGCTTGGTCCACAATCTTACATTTTAAAGTTTTATGAAGTAGCTTTTGGAGGAGTACAGCTTTTTGTAGATATGCTAAGTGTTTATATGGCTTTAATATTTTGTGGTCTTGGATTTTTTGTATCCATTTATTCTATAAGGTATATGGAAGAAGATACTGGTTTAGACAAGTATTATGCTTTATTGCTTACTTTAGTAGCTGGAATGATTGGGGTTTCATTTTCAGGAGACTTTTTTAACCTTTATATTTTTTGGGAAATGATGTGTATATCTTCTTATGCCCTTGTTTCATTTAGAAAGTATACTTGGGAACCAATTGAAGCAGGATTCAAGTATTTAGTTATGAGTACAACCGGTTCTTTAATAGCTTTGTATGGAATCTCTTTACTTTTTGGGTTTACAGGTACGCTTAATTTTCAAGAATTGAGTAAATCCATATCTTCTATTGGTCCTAAAAACTTAATTTACTCATACTTTGTAATAGCCATGATAATAACTGGTTTTGGAGTTACCGCATCCATAGTCCCACTTCATACTTGGCTACCTGATGCTCACCCGGCTGCTCCTAGCTCTATAAGCGCTATGCTTTCAGGAGTTGTAATAAAAACTGGGGTTTATGCAATTTTAAGAAGCCTTTTCACTATTTTTAACCCAATCTATTTTGATTTTGGAACTATTTTAATGATTCTTGGGGTTTTAACAATAACAGTTGCAAACTTTATGGCTTTAATTCAAATCGATATAAAAAGGCTTTTAGCTTATTCAAGCACAGTAAACATAGGTTATATTATAACTTCAATAGGCATTAGCGCTTATGCTTTATTCCATTATTACTCAATCAATTTAACTTTAGCTTATGCCGTTGCTTTATTGGCTTTAATTGGAGGGCTATTTCATATACTTAATCATGCAATAGGTAAAGGCCTATTATTCCTTTCTTCAGGCTGTTTTATTCATGAAACTAAAACTAGGGATTTAACAGAGCTTGAAGGAATAGGAAAGAAAATGCTTTTAAGCGGCTCATCTTTCTCAATAGGCTTATTAACGTTAGCAGGAATCCCTCCTTTAAGCGGATTTTGGAGCAAACTATTCATAATAATGGCTGGGTTAAGCATTCTTGAAGATTCTTTCATGAAAATAATCACAATAATAATAATCCTTAATAGTATTTTCTCAGCCTCATACTATATTTGGTTAATCCAAAGGATCATGGTTAAAGAGCCTAAACCAAAAGCAAAAGAAGCTATTGAAGCTCCTTTAACTATGGTTATCCCTATAATCATACTTGCAATTTTATGTATTTTTATTGGCATTCTACCTACTACTTTTATTTCCTTAATTGAAAATGTTTCTAAAGCATTGCTAGGAGGTATTGTTAAATGATTGAAAAAAGTATGAATGAATGGATTTGGCAAGCTTGGTTAATTTGGATATTTCCTTTAATAGGAGCTATATTAACACCAGTTTTTGCTAAAATAAGCCATAAGATTAGAGATTATTGCGCGTTAGCATTCTCTTTTCTAGCTAGCTTAATGGCTATATCGATGATTCCTTACATTTTCGAACCAAGACTTATCCACAACCAAATCGAGTGGATTTTTTTACCTAATTCCCCGATATTAAACGAGATAAAAGCAGGAGTTATAATAGATCCTTTAAGCATAATAATGGCAAACATAGTTGCTCTTATAGGCTTTTTAATAATGGTTTACTCGATAGGATATATGCATGATGATCCTGGATTAACGCGCTATTGGTTCTTTATGAATTTATTCATTGGAAACATGCTTTTACTAGTAATGAGCGATAACTTAATTCAAATGCTTTTTGGATGGGAAGGTGTGGGGCTTTGTAGCTATGCGCTTATAGGATATTGGTATTCTGATTCAGAAAAAGATTGGCTTAAATGCTGGGTTGGAGAAAAACCTGAAGCTTATCCCCCATCCCATTGTGGCTTAAAAGCCTTTATAACAACAAGAATTGGTGATTTATTCTTACTTATTGGGGCATTCATGATTTTATCCTTTACAGGGACTCTTAACTTTATAGAACTTCAAGAAGGTGCTATTCTAAAAGTTCCTACTTGTGTACTTTTACCAGCAACTATTATGCTTTTAGGAGGTCCTATAGGAAAATCTGCTCAACTCCCATTGATGGAATGGTTGCCTGATGCTATGGCAGGACCAACAACTGTAAGCGCATTGATCCATGCTGCTACTATGGTTAAGGCTGGAGTTTATTTGGTTGGGAGGATATTCCCAATAATTTATTTTGCTACTTGGCATAATGGCATACCAAATGAAGCAATCGTATTTTTCTATATAGCTGCATGGGTAGGAGTTATTACAGCCTTTATAGCAGGGACTCAAGCCATGGTTTCTAATGAAATCAAAAAAGTATTAGCTTATTCAACTGTTAGCCAACTTGGATATATGATGCTTGCTTTAGGAGTTGCTGGTTTAACTACAAGCTTTATAATAGGCTATACTGGAGGGGTATTCCATTTAATAAGCCATGCTATTTTTAAAGCAGCTTTATTCTTAACAGCTGGAGCTGTTATTCATGCATGTGGCTCAAGATTTATGTACCATATGGGAGGAATAAAAAACAATATGCCAATAACTTTTTGGAGCATGTGTTTGGCAGCTTTTTCGTTAATGGGAGTCCCATTCTTGTTTAGTGGATTTTGGAGCAAAGATATGGTTCTTGAGGCATCAATTGTAGCAGGCCAAAATTGGATATTCATTCTAGGAATGGTTACTGTAGCAATTACAAGCTTTTATAGCATGAGGATGATTGGGCTAACATTTTTTGGTGAAAAAAGCGAACATTTAAAAAGTCTTGAAAGCTCAGGAAAGCATGTACATGAAGCTCCAAAAGTTATATGGATTCCTTATTTAATTTTAGTCATTGTTACTATAGCTTTTGGATTAAGTGGATATTTCATGAAAAATTGGCTAGAAAATACTTTCCATGAATATATGAGAAAAATGCTTCATTCAAGCATTAATGAATTTAGCTTAAGCCATGTAGAATCCTTAACCATGATTTTCTCAGTTTTAATGCTTATTATTGGAGCTCTTCCAGCATACTACATTTATATTAAAAGAAAAAGCTATGCAGATAAGATAATTTCTAAAAGCTTTTTATTAAAGAATGCTTGGAAACTTCTTTATAATAGATGGTACATTAACAGGTTTTACTATAAAACTTTTGTATATTCATTGATAAGCGGGAGCAATTGGGCTTTTAAAAACATTGAAATTCATGGAATAGATGGTTTTAACTATGTTTTAATGAATACAACTTTAAGGTTTTGTAATAAGTTTAGGAAAACACATACAGGAATTTTAAACTATAACCTAATAGGTATGGTGATAGGCTTAATAGTGATTTTAATTGTTTTAACTGGAATAGCATTAAGGGTGATATAAAATGGCAATCGATACATGCCATTTACTTTTGCAAACAATAGCTTTACCAATCCTATTTTCTATAATTGCATTTTTTATTGGTAAAGCAATTAAGGAGCGTGTAGGATGGTTAGTTTTTATAGTTATGGCTTATGTTTCAATTATTATGGGCATAATAGTCTATAGAATATCCACAGGAGCTCTTGAGAATGGGTTAAAAGCTTCTTATGAGTGGGGGCCTTATCTTGGAAGTTTTACTTTAATAGCTGATGGGCTTAGCGCTCCAATAGCTTTTATAATAGCTTTACTTTCTGCTTTTATAGCCATATATTCCATGGAGTATATGAAGCATGAACATGGAATTGAAGCATACTTTGCGCTTTACCTTTTATATGTAGCTGGTATGCTTGGAACAGTATTAGCAACTAATTTAGCAGCTTTCTTTATATTCTTTGAGCTTATGTTAATTCCTTCATGGATATTGATAGCTGTATGGGGCACTGGAGCAAAGGAATCTGTAGCTTTTAAGTATTTTATGTTCACTGAAGCTGGAGCTCTTTCATTGTTAGCAGGTATACTTACAATTAGGTTTATTTCAGGAACTTTTGATGTTTTTGCTATAGCATCTAGGCTTGAAGGCATAAATAAAGCTGTAATGGTTATAATAGTAGCTTCCATGCTAATAGGCTTATTCATTAAAATGGCCATATTTCCACTTCATACTTGGCTACCTGATGCTCATGCTGAAGCCCCAACTCCAATAAGTGCGCTTTTATCTCCAGCAATGATAGGAATAGGGGGATACGCCATTATAAGAATAATGTATACGGCTTTTCCAGAAATGCTTAAAACTCGAGAATTCATTATTTTTGTTTTAACTCTAGCATTTATAACAATGATTTATGGAGGAATAATGGCTTTAAGCCAAGACGATATAAAAAGGCTTTTAGCTTATTCAAGCATAAGTCAAATGGGTTATATGCTTTTTGGAATAGGCTCAACTTCAATTTTAGGAATTACAGGAGCCACACTTCTCTACATAAGTCATGGATTATGTAAAGCTATTTTATTCCTTGTTTCTGGAGTTTTAATGCATAAATTTAATACTAGAAGCATTAAAGAGCTTGGTGGATTAGCTGGAAAAATGCCTTATACAGCAACAGCAACTCTTATAGGGTTTTTAGGACTAGGTGGTGTTCCACCACTAATAGGATTTTGGAGTGAATTTTACATTTTTGCTGGAGCAATTTATAGTGGTTTTATAAGTAGGGGCATGGTTAACCCAGATTTAACACGTATATTAATAACTGGATTGGCTATTATAGCATCTGTTTTAACGATAGCTTATGGTTTATGGGCTATGAAAAAAATATTTTATGGAGAGCTTCCTGAGCGCTTCAAGGATGTAAAGGATGCCCCACTATACATGATATTGCCAATAATGGTATTAGCAGCCTTAGCAATAGTCCTTGGTATATATCCAACTATATTTAATAAAGCCATAAGTTTTACTATAGGAGAATTCATTCCATAAATAAGCTTTGCAATGTTTCTAAAAGCTTTTTTGCTAAGATATCTCTAGCTTTTTTTACTTCTTTTGATAACCCCCTTCCAAAGCTTAAGCTTTTTGGTTGGATTACTAAAGCAATCACTTTAGCGTTTATCGTTTGTTTGATATATTTAATAAAAATGCTTAAAGGTAAAGTATGGGTTGATATTGAAATCCCCCCTATTTGTTCAGGAGATATTAAAGCGAAAGAACCTGGACTAGCATTAAGTTGGCCTGAATCAATTAACAATATATGTGTAGGATTAATTCTTTCAATAGCTCCAATAAAATTTTCTGGTACGTTTTCACACTCTAATAAATAAACATGACTTGGAGTTTTTCCAGCCAATTTCTTTACGATTTCAATTCCTATAGCATCATCTTTTCTCATACTATTTCCTATACCAGCTATCACTATTTTTTTAGCATTAAAAAACCATTTTTTTAGATAATTCTCTAAAGAATTTAAAGTAATCAATTCTAAAAATTTTAATTACTTTTTTTCTTTAATCCTTCTTAAAAACCTTCCACAACAAGTTTCTTCCTCTGATAAATGAAGAGCCTCTACACATGCTCTAGGCTGTGTAAGCAATTCACAAACTTTGGCCAATTCCTCTTTATGCATAGCATCATACTCACAACTAACTATAGCTTTCATATGAAGTCTACATAATTTATTCCAAAGCTTTTTTATTTCAGGATGATTTCTTATAGAGATTACATCTCCGCTTACTTCATTAGCTTTTTTTATAAGCTCGTCTGAAACTTTATCGATTTCTTTTTTAAGCAAAAGTATTTTATTTATATCTTCTTTATCCATTTTTTAAACCTCTTCTAATATCTTGGCACTCACGAATAAATTCATGGGCCTTCTAGCTAAGTTATATAAAGTTAACTAAATATATAAAACTCATGGTTTTATATATTAGAATGATAAAATTGCGCTATGCTATTGAAGCTATAGATTTAACAAAAAAGTTTGGTGATTTTATCGCAGTAAATAATTTAAACCTTCAAGTTGCTTATGGAGAAATCTTAGGTTTATTAGGACCAAATGGAGCTGGAAAAACTACTACTGTACGCATGATAGCTTGTTTACTAAAACCAACTAGTGGAAAAATATTTGTTAATGGATATGATACTGTAAAAGAGCCTGAAAAAGTTAAACAAGAAATAGGATATATGCCTCAACGCTTCTCGCTTTATGAAGATCTTACAGTAATGGAAAACTTAGAATTTTATGGAAAAATCTATGGTTTATCCACTATAGAGCGTAAAATAAAAGCAAAAGAATTGCTTAAGTTCGTGGAGCTTTCTGGGTTTGAAAATAGGCTAGCTGGAAAATTAAGTGGAGGAATGAAACAAAGGCTTTCGCTTGCATGTGCTCTTTTACATGAGCCTGAATTGCTTATACTTGATGAACCTACCGCAGGTATAGATCCCCCTTTAAGAAGGAATTTTTGGGAATACTTTAGAGAATTGAATAAAAAAGGCATAACTTTGCTAATAACTACGCATTATATGGATGAAGCTGAAAATTGTAAAAAAATAGGAATTATGGATAAAGGAAATCTAGTAAAACTAGGGGCTTCTGAAGAATTGAAAAGAAGCATTTATGGTGGAGATGTAATCGAATTTTGTGTAAATGCTTCAATCGATCAAATAAAGGCTGTATTAAGCGGAAGCCAAGATGTTTTAAAAATAATTCCTTCTAATAATTCCTTTTTAATAGTTGTAGAAGATTCTGAAAAATCTTTACCAACGATTCTTGAAATTTTTAGGAAAAAGGGTTTAAATGTTTTATCAGCTAGAACAATTGCCTTTAGCCTAGAAGATGTTTTTATAAAAATGACTAAAGGTTGATTTAAATGTATAAAAGAATTTTTGCTATGGTTGAAAAAGAGCTAAGACAACTTTATAGAGATCATAGATCTTTAGGAATAGCTATTTTATTACCTGTTATAGTTATGTTCCTGTTTGGATATGCTTATGGTGGAGGTACTCAACATATACCTATAGCTATAGGAAATCTTGACGATCCTAATGAATTTAGCTTTAAGCTTGAAGAGCTTATTCTACAAAGCAATTTGTTTGAAGTAAAAAAATATGTGTATAGCATAGATGAATCCATGAAGCTTATAGAAAATGGAGAAGTTTATGGAGTTGTTATAATCCCTAATGGGTTTTATGAGGCCTTAATCCATAATAGCATTAGCTATATAGTTGTAATCACTGATGGTTCTATTTCTACTCTTTCTGAAGCGATTCAATCTGGCATAAAAAGAATTCTTGAGAATTATGAAAAATCTTTAATACTTAAAAGCAATTGCTTTAAGCTTGAACAACTAAGTATAGTTAGGTATGGAGCTACTCTGAAGAATATAGATTTTTTTGCCTCAGCAGTTATAGGGCTAGTACTCCAAACAATACCTGTTTCTCTTGTTGCAATCTCTGTTGCAAGGGAAAAAGAAAGAGGAACTTTTGAACAATTAGTAGTCTCGCCTATTAAAACTTATGAAGTTATTTTTGGAAAATTTTTAGCTTATTCTACAGTCTCAATACTTGATCTTTTTCTAGTGCTTTTAGTTGGGAAATTGTTTTTTGATATTATGACTAAAGGCTCATTTTTAGAAATATTCTTAATTTCTTTATTGTTCTTCATAGGGAATTTAGGACTTGGATTAATGATTTCCTCGATTTCAATAAATCAACTTCAAGCTCAACAAGCAACATCATTCATTTTTATAATGAGTGCAATCTTTAGTGGTTTATTTATGCCAGTTCAGGCTTTACCAAAAGCAGCCACCATAATAGCTTACTTCATCCCTTTATACCATTTTAATGAAGTCCTTAGACCTATAATGCTTAAAGGCTTAGGGTTATTAGATTTAATGAATGAAGTAATTGTTTTAGCGGTTTATGCATTAATAACTTTTAGTATAAGCATTAAAATGTTTAAGAAAAGGTTGGATTAAAATGAGGAAAAAAATTAAAAGGCTTTGTTTAGTAACAGCCTTTATTCTAATATTAAATTTAGCCTTAATAGAATTTGATAATAATTTTAGAATACTTCATGAGGTTAATGCTCAAGCAAGACCAAGAATAAAAGTTGAAGCTTTAAATGAAACCTTAAGCTCAAATACTATAAACAATGTAATCATTGTAGTAAAAAATGATGGAAAAGGCGTTGCAAAATCTATAACTTTACAAGTAATTCCTTTAAACACTTATTTAATCGTTATAGGATCTAATATATACGCGGTTGAATCTCTTGGCGAAGATGAATCTAAAGAAATAGCAATTAAGGTTTATGTTTCTAAAGGTGTATCTGGCTCTACTGGGTTAAGGGTTAGCGTAGTTTTTAGGGATGAATTTTGGAATTTCCAAGAAGTTGTTTATACATTAGGATTTAACATTGTAGGAAAAATAGAATTTGCTTTACAAAAAAATTGGCAAGAGCCAAGTAAAATCTTCCCAGGAGACTTAAACGTAATCTTAACGGCTATAATAGTTAATACAGGAAGCATTGAAGCAAAACACTTAAATGCAACATTAAATTTACATGAAGGTATTAAACCAAGTTGGGCAAAAAGCAATAACGTTTACGTTGGAAGTGCTTTTCCAGATACCCCTATAGAATGTAAATTCTATTTAGATATAGATGAGTTTATTCCTCATGGACTATACAATTTAGAATTAGAGCTAATCTATGATAATGGAAGCTTTAGCTTATTTTTACCTTTATTCATTTCAGAAAAAGCAAATTTTGAAATAATCGATTTAAGCATATCTCAAAAAGAAATTCATCCTGGAGATAGAGGAGTAAGAATTCAAGCAACAATTAAGAATTCTGGAAATGTAAAGGCTAAAGAAGTTGTAGTAAAATTAGTTGGTAGCTATTTTAGCGGAATGACTACAAGCTTTTTAGGAGTATTGAACCAAAATGATAAATCAAAAGCTATATTTGAAGTAGATATTTCAAGAGAAGCACCTATTGGAGAGAATTTACTTCAATTTCAAATCTCATGGATACAAGAAGGTAGAAGTTTAACACAAAATATTTTCTATAAAATAGAAATCTTTTCAAGCAATGTTTACTTCTATGTATTTTTGCTTTTATTAGTCCTTATAGTGATTTTTTTAGCTATTTACTTTATGATAAAGAAAGAGAATTGGAAAAAAGTGAAGGTTTATGGAAAAAGAATTAATAACTATGGTTCATGGAGCTGGAGGTCAAGCAATGCAAGAGCTTATTAAAAAATATATAGTAAAACATCTTGGTGGAAGCAAAGCTGAAGTGCCTCTTGAAGCTCTTGACGATTCAGCTATTATAGATGGAATTGTTTTAAAATCCGATTCTTATACTGTAAAGCCTATTTTCTTTCCAGGAGGCGACATTGGAAGGCTTGCAATTTCTGGTACTATTAACGATATAGCTGTAATGGGAGCTGAACCAATTGCTTTAGCAACTGGAATGATAATAGAGGAAGGATTTCTTATAAGCGATTTTGAAAAAATCCTTAAAAGCATGAAAAAAACTTGTCAAGAAGCAGGAGTATACATTATAACTGGTGATATTAAAGTAGTTGAAAAAGGGGCTTTAGATCAATTCATTATAAACACTTCAGGCATAGGTAAAAGAAGTGAATACCTTGATTTAAACATTGAAGAAGTGAAAAAATATAGAAAGTTTGAATCAAAATGGCTTTTAGACTCAAATATTAAGGATGGAGATATAATAATAGTCTCTGGAACTATAGGAGATCATGGAATAGCAATTCTTTCTTGTAGAGAAGGTTATGGGTTTGAAAGTAGCGTAATATCAGATACTAAGCCTTTAAATAAACTTATTAAGAAAATATTGAAAGTTGGTGGAATAGTTGCAATGAAAGATCCTACTCGTGGAGGTTTATCCAATGCTTTAAACGAATGGAGTGAAAAATCAAGAATAGGCATAATAATTGAAGAAAAGCAAATACCTATTAAGGAAAGCGTTAAAGCAGCTTGTGAAATGCTTGGAATAGACCCGTTGGAGATAGGAAATGAAGGAAAGCTTTTAATAGCTGTTGTAAAAGAAAAAGCTGAAGAAGTTTTAGATGAGCTTAAAAAAAATGAAGAAGGCTCTGAAGCTCAAATAATAGGAAAGGCTATAAAAGAATTTAATGGTGTAATCCTTAAAACAAGTATAGGAGGTAAAAGAATAATCTCGCCTCCATTGGGCGATCCTATACCTAGAATTTGTTAAATAAAGGATGCTTATAATGCGCTTAGAAGAGAATAAAATTGATATAAGGTTATTTAAAGTAGAGGATATTGAAAAAGTATATGAAATTGAGTGCGAATCTTTTTCATCTCCATGGCCAAAATTCATATTCAAGTATTACCATTGGCGAAATCCTGAAGGATTTTTTGTTGCAGTTAAAAACAATGAAATAGTTGGATATGCTATAGTAGAAATCGTAAAGCATAACCTAAAAAAGCGTGGGCATTTGCTTAATTTAGCAGTTAAGCC
>JAVZFM010000009.1:0-20273 GCA_038872815.1 Bathyarchaeia archaeon | reverse complement strand
TAAAGCAATTCTATAATAACTTTCCTTATAGATCAAGCATAAAAAGCATAGAAAAATTCTTAGAAGCCTTTATAGGCTTTTATAATTATTTGCTAGCAATAATGATGGGTTTAACCTAACAATATCAATTAGTGATCTGTGAACTGCCCCTTGCGATAGCAAGGGTTTAAACTTAGAAATTGCTTTGACTTTATTCACACGACAAGTATATTTGACATTCTAAACCATTGATCCATCTAGCCAAAGAAGCTTAGCACAAGCTTCCCGTTGGATAAAAGATCGCATAAACTTCATAAGATAAATTAAGAAGTGGACACAAGAATATTCTACATGAAAGCGAATAAAAAGTGAGAGTTTAATGGCTGAGGAGCAATTCTTCTCAATGTTCATGGAGAGGTTAAGAGAAGAAGTTCAAAAGCTCCAACAAGAAAAGCAACTCCTATAATCGTCACCGAGATAGCTATTCTAAGCAAGACTTAAATAATTTGGAGTTCTATGATAAAAAGATGCTTTGATGGAACTTATTAATACATATAAAGAAAGCTTGATTATAGCCTTTTAAACGCGTATAGAATTTAATATAATTTTAAACATACTATCCTCATGGATATATGAGCTACATAGGCTTAAAACTACATGAAGTTATTTTATTTAATTTCTTCAATTAAATGTTTTTTATCCTTTTCAGAGGCTATTTTAAATCCTTCAAGCTTTTCATTACTTTTTACTTCTTCAATTAATGGCCTTCCCCCTTCTATAATTATTTTAGCTTTTGGATATTGTCTTTCTAACTCCTTTCTTAACTTTTCAACATCTGTTCCTTTAGATGCTTTTGCATGAACAATTGTATTATTGCCCTCCTGAACCACTGTTATTGAATAGTTTGTTCCATATTCATCTAATCCCAACTCATTTTTTTCGAATAATTCTTCAAAAATGGATTTTCCAAAGAATTCTTCAAAAAGATCTTTAGACTTTTTTCTCTTATTCATATCTTATTCCTCTTAAAAAAATTAAGAAAAAGAATAGATTTAATCGTTTCTTGTTGCTTGAATGCTAAACTTAAAAAGAATAAAAGCCTTAGGGTTTAAAAGCTTTATATTGTTAAAACGTATTTAAGTATTCTTCCATTTTTGGCTAATGGGACTTGTAGAAAATCTTTTAAATTGCTTTAGCTAGTGGAAATGTTAGCAGTAGGCTTAAAGTAATATCTAGGCCACCTAGGCCATTCGTTTGATTTATTCTTTTCAAAATCTATTTCTAAATCCATGCCAATTTTTAACTTCTCCACATCTATGTTTTTAATAATGCCAAGAAGCTTTATTCCTTCATTAAGCTTTACAATTCCTATTATATAAGGTGCTAATCCTTGAAATTCTGGAGGAGCTATGTGGATAATAGTAAAACTGATTAGTTTTCCCTTTCCGCTTAAAAAAACCCACTCAAGGTTTGATGAATAACATTTAGAACATATTTGCTTAGGGGGTATATATAAAGAATTGCATTCTTTACACTTAACTGCTGCAAACTTTCCTTCATTACAAAAGTTATAAAATTGTTCTATCGTAAATGGCATACTTTCCTTAAGCAATTCAATCACCTCTTTTATATACATGGACAACAGCTGTTGCTCCTGAGCCTCCTATATTATGCGTTAATCCTATTTCAGCTCCATTTACTTGCCTTTTTCCAGCTTGTCCTGTTAATTGTAACCATACCTCATAAGCTTGAGCAACTCCAGTAGCTCCAACAGGATGACCTTTAGCTTTTAACCCTCCGCTGGTATTCACTGGAATTTTTCCTCCTAGCTCAGTTATTCCTTCTTCTATAAGTTTTCCACCTTCCCCAGGCTTGCATAATCCTAGATCTTCATAGGCGATTATCTCAGCAATAGTAAAGCAATCATGAACCTCAGCCAAATCTAAATCTTTAGGCTCTATTCCAGCCATCTTATAGGCTTGTTGAGCAGCAATTTTGGCGGATTTTAAAGATGAAAGACTTTCTCTTTCAAATAAGGCTATGGTATCAGTGGCACATCCAAAGCCCATTATATGAACTGGTGTATCTGTAAACCTTTTAGCAATACTTGGCTCAGTAAGGATCAAACAACTTGCACCATCGCTTATAAGGGAGCAATCATAAAGCTTTAATGGCCAAGCAATAACTCTGGACTTCATAACTTCTTCTAAACTAACTTCTTTTTGCATATGGGCTTTAGGATTCATAGCTCCGTGTTTATGATTTTTTACTGCTACCATTGCCAATTGTTCTTCAGTTGTTCCGTACTCATGCATATGAGCTGTAGCCATTAACGCATACAATCCTGGAAAAGTTATTCCATTCCATTGTTCAAAAGGAAAATCCGCAGCTCTAGCCAAGTATTTAGTAACCTCACTTGTAGGCTTATTGGTCATTTTTTCAACTCCTCCAACTAAAACTATTTTATAAAGTCCAGATAATATTGCAACTATTCCATTTAATAAAGCAACTCCTGAAGAAGAACATGCACTTTCAATTCTTGTAGCAAATTTTGGAGTTAATCCAGCCCACTCAGATATTATTGATCCAATATGGCCTTGATCTTCATAAGATTCGCTCATTTGTCCTATGAAAATTGCTTCAACATCTCTTTTTAAATCAAGGTTTGGGCAATTATCAATAGCTTCTTTAAGAGCATCAAGAAATATTTCTCTTGCAAGTTTTCCATTTAATTTACCAAATTTTGAAAGTCCTCCTGAAACTATTGAAGCTAATGGTTTATTTAACATTAGAATAAACACCAAAATTAATTAAACATACCTGGTTTATATTACTTTCTATTCTCATTTAATATCTCAAGAAATAACGATATTGTTTATTGTAATGACAATTTAATTGTTGATTTAGAAATCTTTAATCATGAATAAACTAGCTATAGAACCTAAAAACATGAGTATAGATGAAATTCCAAGCAAAAATTTTGGTGAAATTGAATAAATAATCCCTCCTAAGAAGGATCCTAAAAAACCTCCAATGCTGAAGGATAGCTCCATTAAAGCTTCAGCTCTACCTCTTAATTCTTTTATCGTAAAATTTGCTACTATTGATCTTTCAATGGAGTATGCAAGAGCTCCACCTAAGCCGCTTAAAATCATTCCAAATAGCATTAATGCATAATAGCCTTCAAGAAACATTAAAGGAGCTATAGCTTGTAAAGCTAAAGATATAACATAAGATTTTTTCATTGGAATTTTACTCATAAGCTTGGATATAAAAATACTTAAAGTAAAGGATATAGAAGATATAGCATAAAGAATTCCCCACTCAGTAAAGCTTAAGCCTACAACTCTTGTAGCATATAAGATTGCAAAATTGTAGAACATGCTATAGCCTAAAATTATGGCTATTGAACGAAGAATTATAAGGTTTTTAATCGTTTTACTAAGCTTTTTAAAAATTGGAATTATGTCCAAATAACTTTTTAACATCTGCTTAAAATTAAATTCTAAAGCTTTTGGTAAAGTCTCATCAAGTTCTAATCTAAAAAATCCAATCATTAAGCTTAATAAAAAAATTAGAAAAAATCCAGATTTTATGCCATATATTCCGTAGGTGTCCCTTAAAAAACCGCCTATTATAGGCATTATAGCATAAGGCGTATAATCCATGATTATAGCAATCAAGAATACCTCATTAAGCCTTTCTTTTGGAGTTGAATCCATAAGGATTGCATTAAAAGCTGGAAAATAAAGATAAGTAATACCTTCTATGATAGCAAAAAAAGCAACTATTTGCCAACTTAAAGAAGCAAAATAAGCCAAATTTGCTAAACCAAATAAAAATGTAAAGAATACAACTAATTTTTTCCTTCCAATTGTATCAGCTAGGTATCCGCCTGGAATAAGCAATAAAGCATTTATGAAGTTTCTTATAGCAAAAACTAAGCCTACAGTTTTTGCATCACCACCAAGCAGTACTATATATTCAGCCATGTAGGGATATACAAGTCCAGCTACTGCTGATAGCGTAAAAGCACTACATAAAAGCAACTTAATGTTTTTAGTATACACATCTATACCAGCCTAAAAATTTTGATTTACTCTCTATTGAGTCTAAAACCACTTAATTAATGATGTAATTGATTGAATGGTTTAAACCTTAAAATTCCAACGATTCCTCCAAAATTTTTTAATTGAAAGTATGGATCAAAATTTGAAGTAAAAATCTTAACTTCGCCTTTTTTTTCTTCAACAAGTTTCATCAATTCTTCTATTCTTTTCCTTAAACTTTCATCATAAACCCTAACCATATCGTTTATTATCAATAGCCTTTTTATAGCTCCGATTCTTGTTAGCTCTTCAATCTCTTCTAATGAAAAAACAACCATCGATGGATCTCTTCCAAGAAGGCTTAAAACTTCATCCATAAGCTTTCTTTCCTCAATAGCTTTACATTGACTTAAAACTTTGCTTATAACTTCTCGCCTTAAAGCCTCATAAATGCCAGGCACTCCTCCATAAGAAGTGTTTTCTTGGAATACTTTATCCTTTAGATCTTGTTTTTCAATGATTTTTTTAAAAAGCTTTTCCTTAATAAATCCAGGTCCAGAAACTATTATGGCATCAAAATCTCTAGTACTTAATATATTCTTGATAGTGTTTTCTATTTCATCAAGTCTTTTCTCTAGGATTTCCTCCCTTTTCTCAGGTTCAAGTTTACCTGGTAAGTTTAAACTTATTTCTGATAGTACATTTATGCCATAATCGCCTATTGAAGCCATACAAGCTTCTTCATCATCTATGCTTATTAAAAGGCCTTTTACTATAGTTTTTTTACAAGCTCCTTCTATTTTTTCTAATTGTAAAGGACTCCATCCTTTATCCTTGATTATAGTTATTTCTGAGTTTATATCAACGTTTATAGTATGTCTAAGGTTTTCAAGATCAAGCTCTTTTGGCCCCTCGATAATTATTCCATGGACTCTTAGTCTAGTTGTAAAAGGTTGAAGTTCTTTCCATTCAAGCTTTAAGCCCAATTGCATAGGCTTTCTCCTACTTCCAGAGCTTTTTTTAAGCTCTCTAGTAGTTTTAGCATAAACTCTATCCTCTTTTTCTAAGAGATTGTAAAGTACCCAAAGATCTTCTTCAGATTCAACTTTTAGCTTTAAAAGCTTATTTTTAGCATCTTTTGCTAGAATTTTCAACTTTATCAATTAATTTTATGTATTCCTTTAAGATAAACCCTTAGAAAAAGTTTCTAAAAAATTTAATAATGAGAACCTCTATTATTAATCGGTTTAAAAAATGGTTAAAGCTTATAGATTAAGGCCTGAACTTACTTTCCTTATAAATTACGGAATAATCAATTAGAATTTATTGAGTATGTTCAAGAAAATATTAAAAGTAATAAAAACATCGTTGTAGAAGCTGTTACTGGTTTTGGTAAAACTCCTTTATTACTTGCTTCTTTATTGCCAACAGCTTTAAAGAGAGGATATAGAATAATCTGGGCTGTACGTACTGGAACAGAAACTGATAGGCCGATAGAAGAGCTAAAAACGATTTGTAAAACCTTTAACCTTGAAGAATTGTTTGGGCTATCTTTTCGTGGAAAAAAGATATGTGCTTATTATTAAAAGAAATGAAGCTTAAGGGTAAGCTAAGCTATGAAGATGCATACTTTATATGCAAATCGAATAAAAAATCTTGCAAATATTTAGCAAATTATGAGCTTAAGGAAACAGATTTTAACTCTTTTATAGAAAGTCCTAGACTTTATTCTGAAGTATTGAAATTTTGTGAAAAAGCTAAGATTTGCCCATATAGGCTTCAGCTAGACTTATTCCTTTAGCTAAAGTTATTGCTTTAAACTATAACTACATACTTGATGAAAACATTAATTGGTTGCTACGTCATATAATCGATTATAAAAGATCTTTTCTAGTAATTGATGAAGCCCATAACTTACAAAATGCTTATTCGAGCATAAATTCTAATAGAATAACCATTGGAACTGTTGAAAAAGCAATTAAAGAAATGAAAATCTTTCTATTAAAAACAAAAAGCATTAATGAATTTTTAAGCTTAATGCTATTTTATTTTAAAAATCTATTAAAAAGCATTAAAGAAGATGCAGAATTTAATATAAAGGATTGCATAGCTTATTGTTCTAAAAGTTTTGATGATTTTATTGAAATCGTTGAAGAAATTCATAAGTATGGTGTAGCTGTAAGGCAAAAGCTTAATAACGGAAAAGCTCCAAGATCGAGCCTTTTCCATTTAAGCAATTTTTGGAATTCAGCAATAGAGAATTTAAATGAAGATGATAATAGCATTTATAGCATCAAAAACCAAACTAAAAAGCAAGGAGGATTTAGCTATTGAAATATGGGAGATGCGATCAAGCATTATTCTTAAAAAATATGGAAAAACTTTTTTAATTGTATATTTTGTTCAGGTATGCTTAAGCCATAGATTCTTTTACAGAAATCATTGGATTAAAAGATTATTCAGGAAAATCTTTTCCATCTATGTTTTCAAGTAAAAATACGCTTTCCTTGATTACTAAGGATCTTACTACTAAAGGGGAAGAGCTTGCTTAGTGAAAGCATGGCTTATGCTTATTTAAAAGCTATAGACAATTTTATAAAAAGCTTGAATTCTAATATCGCAGTTTTTTCAGCAAGCTACAGAATTCAAGATACTTTATTAAAATTTGGGTTAAAAGATATAGTGGAAAAATAATAAATTCTTTTTAGAAGAGCAAGGAATTTCAGGGAAGCTAAGTAGAAAAATTCTAGAAGAATTTAAGTCTTATGCCTATAAAGCTAATAAAGGAGTTTTATGTGCAAGCATGGGTGGAAGGTTTGCTGAAGGAGCAGATTTTTCTGGAAAAGAATTAGAAGGAATATTTTTGGTAGGAATCCCATTCGATAGAATTACAAATAAGATTAAGCTCTACATAGAATATTATCAAAAAATGTATGGAAAAGAGAAAGGAAAGTTTTATGCATATGTTTTTCCAGCCATTAAAAGGGCTTCTCAATCTTTAGGAAGAGCTTTCTAAAGACGATAAAGCCATTTTTGTACTAGGGGATAAAAGGTATAAAAGATTCTTAAACCTTTTACCAGATTTTGTCAAGAAAAATTATAAAATTTTAAATAGTGATAAAGAATTTAATGAAGAAATAATAAAGTTTTCAATAAGCCTAGAGATTAAATCATAAAATTACCGAAATCTTTATGTTCTTAAATAAGTTCAATTTAAAATAGGGAGAAGCTTTATGGAGGAGAAGTTACCAGTTTCTAGTGAGCTTAAAGTAATTGAAAGCATAAACATATTTAAAACAAATAAGTGGTGGTCTTCTGTAGCCTTAATAGAATCCTTTGGTAGGAAGCAAATTGCAATTTATCTTTGGACCAATAAAAATGGAGTATGGAAACGGAAGCAAAAATTCGTTATCCGTAATAAAGATGAATGGTTAAAAGTTAAAGAAGCTGTTGAGCATTTGTTATCAAACCTATAGTAAATTATAATAAATCTTTAAGGGCGTAAGCTGCTGTATAAATGCTTTCAACTCTGTATATAATTAATGGGCTATCCTTGAAGCCTCAGCAATTTCTTGTTTTGTAGCTTCATTTTCCATAGCTTTTTTGGCTAAAGCTTTTACCCCCTCAATAGCTCCTTGCGATGCATCTAAAGTCATTGCTATAAGTAATTTAACCTTTTAAGTCCTATTAGCAAGCGCAAAATCTTTAGTGTTTTCAATTAGCCTTAATAAATCTGGATCTAACTTTTTAAAATTTCTAATGGATTTGTGCTCATAAAATCTCACCAAATTTTTAATAATCCAAACATAAATAAAAAGCAAGAATAGCTGGCTTTTTGTCTAAAAAACTCTGCTGCAGTAACTACTTTTTCGTTCAATTTTTTAGCCAAACTCCAAACTTTTGCTCTTTCTTTAAACCTTGGCTCTCCGTAAATGATGGCCATAGATCATAAGCTTTATATCAGCTCCTTTGATTATCCTTATGGCATTGTTTATAGCTCTTTTAAAATCCGTTAAATTCAATGATCCTAGCATATAGGTCATTGAGCCATCTAAAATTAGTATATCTGGATTTTCCTTTATTATGCATTCAGCATAATCCTCTATTACAGGCCCATTTAAATCTGATGAATGAATCAGCTTTTCGTTTTTCGCTTAACTATCGTAGCAAAAGCCCAGCCAACTCTAGAAAACTCCATGAAATAAAGAATTAGTAAATTAAGTCTTGCAGCCCAAAAATGAAATTCTTCTCCTTCTGGAAATTCGTCTTCTCAGCGTTTATTTCTGGGATGATCATTTTGCCATTCCATTTTTAAATCTTTGGATAAACCATTCCTTTCCTTTATTTAATAAATGCTCTCGTCTAGTTTTATAATCTCCAAAATTTATGCTTTGAGACAAAAGCAATTCTTCTAAAGGATCTTCATACTTCCCTTCTTTTCCCTTTTTAAGAAATATTTCTAGCTTTATTAAAGAATGCTCCACAAACTTGCTTGAAAAATTCTTCAGCTCTACTACGTTGAGAATCGTTTATGTATTCGTTTGGATTTTTTATAAAAGCAATTTTTTCCATCATAAATCTCTTTTGAAATTAATAAAGTGATCATAATGATAATGAGAAATTACCGCATATCTACATTGCTTAAAGCTGAAATAATTGCATTGAATCCTTTTTTAAATCATTTAAACTTTTGAAAATTAGAAGCTTGAAAAGTTGGATGCATAACTGCAATGCCATGATCTACTAGAATTTTTATATCATCGGTTTTTATAAACAAACATGAAGATTTGGCTCCTAAAGAATCAAACCATATAGGGTTAAAAAGATTTCACTCATGTTAAAACCTTTCAACTTCACTCTTTTATTTAAGACCTTCATCAAGGATTAAAGCATTTTGAATAGAACTAAGATTTATATCAAAATACAGTCTTTTTTTATTTTGTGGATTAAAATGGATATTCAAGAGCATATCTTCAGAGCTTACGACATTCGTGGAATATATGGAATAGACCTTAATGAAAATATTGCTTTAAGAATAGGGAAGGCTATTCCAACATACTTAAAAGGCGATAGAAATAAAGCAATTGTTGGTAGAGATGTTAGATTAAGTAGCGAAACTTTAAAGAATTCAATTATAGAAGGTTTAATTTCAGGAGGATGCGATGTTGAGGAAATAGGAGTAGTGACTACACCAATTCTTTATTTTTGTTCAGCACATTACAGAAAAGATGTTGGAATTATGATTACAGCATCGCATAACCCGCCTGAATGGAATGGTTTTAAAATTTGGACAAAAGAAGGCTTTATTTGTGAAGGAAAAGGAATGGAGGAATTCAAAAAAATTGTTATAGAAGGAAAATTTAAAGAAATAAGGCTTGGTAAGCTTAAGATAAATGCCCAAGCTTTAATTGATTATGAAACTCATGTTTTAAAAAATGTAAAACTTGAGAAAAAATTGAAAGGGGTTTTTGATCCAGGTAATGGTTCATGCTCTATTTTGATTCCTAAACTTTATAAGGATGCAGGAGTTGAGGTTATTGCTTTAAACTCTGAGCCTGATGGAAAGTTTCCAAATCATCCTCCAGAGCCTACTAAAGAAGTTTTAAATGAATTAGCTAAAGTTGTTTTAAAAGAAAGAGCAGATTTTGGAGTTTGTTTTGATGGAGATGGAGATCGATGCGTCTTTGTAGATAATAAAGGAAGAATAGTTCCATCTGATTCGATTTTAATACTTTTAGCTGAACAATGCTTGAAAAAGTATAGGGGTGCTCCTATAGTTTATGAAGTAAGTTGTTCTATGCTTGTTGAAGAGCTAATAAATCTTTATGGAGGTAAGCCAATAATTAGTCGTGTAGGTCATGCATACATATATGAAACTATGCGCAATAGTGAAGCTTTTTTTGGTGGGGAATCAAGCGGTCATTTTTACTTTAAAGAGCTTTATGGATTTGATGATGCTTTATTTGCATGTTTAAAACTAATAGAAATTCTTTCTAAAAGAAATGAAAAGTTTTCAGATATAGTCGATTCTATAACAATTTATCCAAAGTTTTCAAAAAACTTTGATTGTCCAGATCAAAAGAAGTTTAACGTTGTCAATTCTTTAAAAGAAGAATTCATAAGTGAAGGCAAACAAGTTATAACCATAGATGGTGTAAAAGTTATTACTTCTAATGGATGGTTCCTTATAAGGCCTTCCAACACTCAGCCTCAAATAAGATTGATAGCGGAGGCAAAAACAGAAGAGGAGCTTAAAAAGCTTATTAAGCTTGCTGAAAAAAAGCTTTTAGATAAATTATAAAAATTCAAGCGTTTTTAAGATTTTTCTCAATAAATGTTCATTAGCTGTAGCTATTAAAGAGATTCTCTCTTTAAGAGAAATCCTTGAATCTAATTCTTTTCCATCCAATGAAGTTACTAGCCCTCCGGCTTCTTTGATTATTAATTGTGCAGCTGCAATATCTGTAACTCTAAGTCTTTTTCTTAAATCTATGAATGCCTCTATGAGACCATTTGCTATTTGACAAAGCTCTAAAGCATTGGCTCCAAAATAGCGTGTATGATTTGCTTTTTTCAAAAATTTTAAAAGTTTTTTAACAATAAATTCATCTTTTAAAAAACATACATCAACTCCTATTACTGAATCTTCTAAATCTTTTATAGTAGAAGTATGGATTGTTTTTTTATTTAAGCAAGCTCCTTTATTCTTTTCACCATAGTAAACATCTCCATTTACAAGGTTCATTACTAATCCAGCATAAACTCCACTTAAAAACTGATTTTTAGAAACTGCTAAAGAAGTACAATAAAAATCTATGCCTTTTAATGCATTTAAAGTTCCATCTATTGGGTCTACTATTAAGAACTCTTTTGGACTTTTTCCTATCTTTTTTATTCCAGACTCTTCGCTTACCAAAATACATGAGACTTCACATTTTTTTAAAGTTTCAATTATTGCTTTTTCAGCTTTATAATCTAATCTTTTAGTTACCTCACCGCCAGCTCCTTTACCTATGCTTTCCCAAGCTTTTTTTGAACCTATTAATGGCTTAATGCTTTCTTTAACGCTATTAGCTGCGTTTAATAAAATTTCATACCAATTCAAGCAAGGTTTACCTCTAAAAACCAAAATTGGAAAGCTTTATAATGTACTTATAAAATCTCTGGTACTATAATCCAATCTATCGACCAAACTCCTTTTTCATCTTTTTCTAAACATACGACCCCACCCATTTTGAAGTTTATTATTTTTTGATCTATATTGCCTACAAGTAAAAAACTAGCAAGCTTATTTAAATGAGGTAAATGTCCTACAAGCATTAAATCGTTTGTTTCTACCTTTAACTTTCCTTTCCAAATAAAAGGATCATCTAAAGGTGCTAAACTATTGACCTCTTTTACTCCCTCAATTGAATGTACTACTTCGCTTAGTTTTTCTGCTGTTTGTTTTGCACGTAACTTTCCGCTATGCAAAATTTTAGTTAATTTAATCCCCTTATTTTTTAAAAAGTTTGATATTTTCTCTAAATCTTTCCATCCTTTTTCAGAAATTGGTCTAGCAGGATCTTCATCCTCTTTCTTAGCTTCTGCATGCTGTACAAGATAAAGCTTCATAATCTTTACCTCTTTATTCGGTTAATATTTAATATTTTTAATATAAAAATCTCGCTAAATGTTATCAAAATTTTTACTCAATAAGAATTTTGCTTCTTAGATTTATAAAAATTCCTTAAGATGCATTTGATTATACTAATTCATTAATCGATTTATGGGATAGTTTTATTAAATCGTATTGATGAAATTATAATGGATGAATTTTAGAGGTAAGAAACTTGAAAGATTTTTATGGTTATTCTGGTAAAATATTAAGAATAGATTTAACTAAAAGAAAAACATTTGTTAGTACATTAAGCAAAGATTTAATAAGCTACATTGGTGGAACAGGATTTTGTATAAAGATGATCTACGATGAAACTGGGCCTGAAACTAATCCATTAGGACCTGAAAATAGAATTGTTTTTGCTACAGGACCTTTAAGTGGCACTCCTTGGCCTACTTCAGCTAGACTAAATATAGCTGCAAAATCGCCTTTAACTAATATATGGGGTGAATCGAATTCAGGAGGACATTTTACAGCTGGGTTAAAGTTAGCTGGATATGATTTATTAATAATTCAAGGAATATCTCAAAACCCGATTTATATTTTAATAGATGATGATAAAGTAGAGTTTAAAGATGCATCACATATTTGGGGTAAAAACGCATGGGAAGCTGATGAAGTAATTAAAAAAGATGAAAGCGATGAAAGCCTACAAACAGTTTGTATAGGTCAAGCTGGAGAAAACTTAGTAAAGTTTGCCTCTATTCTTACAGACAGGTATAGAACAGCTGCAAGAAGTGGTTTAGGCGCAGTTATGGGCTCAAAAAATTTAAAAGCTATAGCAGTTGGAGGATCAAATAACATAAAAGTTTTTGATTCAGAGAAATTCTGGAAAATACTAGAAAAGATGTGGAGAAAATACGATGAAAATCCTTTTACAGCAAACATAAAAAAATATGGCTCAATGATCCTAGTAGATGGAATGAATGAAATTGGAAGGTTTCCAACAAAAAATCATCAAACAGGGGTTTTTCCAATGGCTCATAAAATAAATGCGGATGCTGTTGTAAATGAATATAAAATAGGAAGTAGAGCTTGTTTTGGATGTTATTTAGGATGTGAAAGTTTTTTAAGAATAACTTCAGGAAAATTTTCAAACCTTTTAGGAGATAATCCTGAGTATGAAACGCTTAATTCTTTAGGAGGAAGATGTTGGAACGATGACCTTGAAACAATTCTTTACATGAATTGGCTTTGTAATCAATATGGAATCGATACGATTTCAACTGGAGCAGTTATAGCATTCATGATGGAATTATGGGAAAAAGGAATAATTACTAAAGAGGATACTAACGGCTTAGATTTTAGTTGGGGGAATAAAGAAACTATGATTGTGGTTATTAAAAAAATAGCCTTTAGAGAAGGAATTGGGAATATACTTGCAGAAGGAGTAAAAAGAGCGTCAGAAATAATAGGGAAAGGGTCAGAAAAGTATGCAATGCATGTAAAAGGGTTAGAAATTCCATCTCAAGATGGAAGAGCTCATAAATCCATGGCTATAGCTCATGCTACATCGCCTAGAGGAGCCGACCATCTAAGACATTGTACTTTTTACGATGAAATTGGTTTTCCAGATGCTATTGTAAGCAGGTTTGGTAAACAATATTTGCCTGAAATGGCAGATAGATTAGCAATCAAGTATAAAGGAATTTTGGCTAAAGGATGTGAAGATGCTGCAGCTATAATGAATGCACTGCCTTTATGCGTTTCTGGTGGGACATTTTGGCCTCCACTTATTTGGTGGGATGAAATGGCTGAAATTTACTCTACAACTACTGGGATAAACTTAAGCTCTTATGATTTAAAATTAATTGCTGATAGAATCGTTAATTTAAAAAGAGCTTATAATATAAAGCATTGTTTATCTAAAAAAGATGATATTTTACCTGAAAGATTTTTAAAAGAGCCTTTGCCTGAGGGGCCTCCAAAAGGCCATGTAGTAGAGCTAGAACCAATGTTAACTGAGTACTATAAAGAAAGAGGTTGGGACTTAAAAACTGGTTTTATTCCAAGAAGTAAACTTGAAGCTTTAGGATTAAAAAGTGTTGCTGATGAACTTGAAAAGATTGGGAAAATTCCTCCATAGGGCTTAAGCTTTTAGGTTTATTTGAAGCTAGGTAAAACTTCATTGATTTGTTTTATTTGATCAAATACTTTTTCAGGATAAATTGAAGGTTCAAAAACAAAGTATCTAGCTCCAGCTTCTACAAAGCCTTCTATGCTATTTATCCAATCATTTGGGGTCCCAAAGATTCCAAATCTTTCTCCATTTTTAAATTCTGGCCTTTCCATGTATAACTTTTTTACATTATCAACTTTACCTTTATCATGATCTATATATGAAATAAAGCATATAGCAAACATAACCTCATCAGGGCTTCTATGAAATTCTTTTAAATATCCTTTTATTTCCTCTATTCCTTTTGAATATGAACTTAAAGATAAAGACCAAGGAATCCATCCATCTCCTAGTTTAGCAACTAATCTTTTAATTCTTCTTAAATTTCCACCTAACCAAATTGGTAATTTTTGTTGAGCTGGTTTAGGCCAAAAAGGGGCTTCATTCAATGAATAATACTTTCCATGGAATGTTATACTTCCAGCTTCAGTCCAAAGCTTTCTTAAAACTTTTATTCCTTCATCCAACTTTTCAATTCGAATCTGTAAAGGATCCCAAGGAATACCATAAGAAATAAACTCATTTTCATGCCATCCAGCTCCTAAGCCTAAAATACATCTGCCTCCAGAAATCAAGTCTACAGTGACTACAGCTTTTGCTAAAGAGCTTAAAGGGCGTAGAGTTATTGGTGTAACACATGATCCAAGCTTAACTCTTTTTGTAATGCTTGCAAATCCAGCTAATAAAGTCCATGCATCCACTTGCCCTTGCTTTCCCGCTTCTATCATTAAAAGAGCTGGATGATCACTTGGAATAAATAAATGATCTGGCACCCATACAGAATCGAAGCCTAAGTTTTCAACTTCATTTACTATTTTTGATAAAGTTTGGAAAGAATGTATAGTGGAAATTGGTAAAAAAATTCCAAAATCTAACATAGAGCTTTTGTTTTTCATATTAAAACCTTATTACGCTTTTATATTATAATAAGCTTATTATAAAGCTTATAACTTTTACTAGATGTTCGAAAATGATAGATTCCCATTGTCATATCCTTGATGAAGCTTTTAATTTTGATAGAGATAAAATAATTCAAGATTCAAAGAAAAAACTAAAAGCAATTGTGACTTGCGCATTAAGTTTAGATGAGTTAAGGCTTTCTTTAAAACTTTCTGAAAAATGTCCTAAATTCATTTATGTAACAGCAGGAATTCATCCAGTTGATGCTGCTGAAATAAGCGATGAAGAATTTGAAAAATTCCTTAGCTTCATAGAATCAAATAAAGATAAAATTGTTGGAATTGGAGAAATAGGGTTAGATTATCATTGGATAAACGATTTAAATAAAATAAAAAAGTCTAAAGAGCTTTTTATCAAGCTTATAGATTTTGCTAAATCCTTAAACTTGCCTATAGTATTACATTTAAGAGGAGCTTTTGAAGAAGGGTTTAAAATAGTCAAGTCGAAAAAAGTTAAAAAAGCTATGTTTCATTGCTTTTATGGAAAACCACAATTGGCTGAAAAAATAATCCAAGAAGGTTATTTAGTTTCTATAGCCACTAACATAGTAAGGAACAAAAACATGAAAAGAATTACTAAAAAATTATCTTTAAGCGGTATAGTTACTGAAACAGATTCTCCATTTTTAAGCATAAATAACAATAGGAATAAACCTGAAAATGTTGAATTAGTTGTGCAAAAAATAGCTGAGTTGAGAAATGAGGAGTTTTTTAAGGTAGATGAAATTAGAACTCAAAATTCTATAAAGTTTTTTAATCTAGATGTTTAACCAATTAATTTATGGTTTATTACGAATTCCATATAAAGTATTGGAAAAGCTGGGATTAGCATGAATTTTTCTAAAGAAAGCCTTAAGTATAATTGAGTTATAATTCCTAATTAGAAGGTTAAAGAAAATGGCTAAGAAAAGCTTACATTTAAGAATAAATGAGTTGAAAACAGAATTAGCTGAGATCAAAGGACTTGAAATTTCCCTTGGCAAGCTTATAGAAGAAGAATGGCTTGAGCCAATAGGCCCAACACCCTTTCCATCCATAACTGATTTAAGGGATTGGGACTTAAAGCTATTAAAACGTTATAAACCCTTTTACTTGCCTTATTGCGATGTTTGTTGTCTTTGTACAATGGGCAAATGTGATTTATCTAAAGGGAAAAGAGGAGCTTGTGGACTCGATATAGCTTCGCAACAGTCTCGTATAGTTCTTTTAGCATGTTGTATAGGGGCTGCTACACATACCGCACATGCAAGGCATCTAGTAGAACATTTGATTAAAAAATATGGTCATGATTATCCTATAGACATTGGGAAAGCTGTAGGAGCTGAGCTTGAAGCCCCTAATATAAGGCTTGTTTGTGGAATTAGACCAAAAACTCTTGGAGATCTGGAAGAAATCTTAGATTATGTTGAAACTCAAATTACTCATTTGCTTTCTTCAACCCATACTGGCCAAGAAGGAAGCAATTTAGATTTTGAATCAAAGGTTTTCCATGCAGGAATGCTTGATCATGTTGCTATGGAAGTAGCTGATATAGCACAAATTTCAGCTTACAATTTTCCAAAAGCTGAGCCAAATGCTCCTCTTACAGATATAGGAATGGGTGCAATAGACACCTCAAAGCCTGTTATACTTGTAATTGGGCATAACGTCCCATCAGCTATAAGCATTATGAACTATTTAGATAAGAATGGACTTTATGGAAAAGTAGAAGTTGCAGGAATTTGTTGTACAGCTCATGATGTTACTAGGTATGATCCTAAAGCTAAAATAGTAGGTCCGATTTCATGGCAATTAAGGTTTATAAGAAGTGGTATAGCTGATGTAATAGTAGTTGATGAGCAATGCATTCGAGCAGATACTCTTCTAGAAGCAAAAAGGATTAAAGCTCCAGTAATAGCAACTTCAGAAAAGAACTGTTTAGGATTAGAAAACAGAACCAACTATAATCCTGATACTATAGTAAGCGATCTAGTAAATGGAGTTATTGAAGGAGCATTAATTCTTGATTCAGAAAAAGTTGGTGAAGTAGCTGTTAAAACAGCTTTACAAATAGCTCCAATACGTAACAAATTTAAAGTTCTTCCAGAAATAGAAGAGCTAATAAATGAAGCTAAAAAGTGCACTCAATGCAATGAGTGTAGAAGAGCATGTCCTAACAATTTACCAATTCCATTAGCTATGGAAAAAGTTGCTTTAGGCAATATTTCCAACCTTGCTGAGCTATATGATCTATGCATAGGATGCGATAGATGTGAAAGTGCATGTCCTAACAATTTACAAGTTCATAGCTTAATAGTTAAGGCTTCTGAAAAGAAAATCAGAGAAGAAAAGTATAAGATTAGGGTTGGTAGAGGAGCGATTCGTGATACAGAAATAAGAAATGTAGGTGCTCCAATTGTTCTTGGAGAAATTCCAGGAGTTATTGCTTTTGTTGGTTGTGCAAACTATGCAAATGGAGGAAAAGAAGTTGTTGAAATGGTTGAAGAATTTGTAAAAAGACGTTACATAGTTGTAACTTCTGGATGCGCAGCCATGACGATTGGTATGTATAAAAATGAAGAAGGAAAAAGCTTGTATGAGCTATATCCTGGAGATTTCGATGCAGGATGTATAGTGAACGTTGGCTCATGTGTTTCAAATGCCCATATCTCTGGTGCCGCTATAAAAATTGCAAGCATTTTTGCAAGAAGAAATTTAAGGGCTAATTATGAGGAAATGGCGGATTATATTTATAACAGGGTTGGAGCTGTTGGGGTTGCATGGGGTGCAATGAGCCAAAAAGCAGCCTCAATAGCAAGTGGATTTTGGAGATTAGGAATACCTGTGATCGTTGGTCCTCATGGTTCAAAGTATAGACGTATGCTTCTTGGAAGAAAGGATAAAGAAGATTGGTATGTTTACGATGCTAGAACTGGAAAGCGTATTTATGTTGGTCCTACACCTGAGCATTTGTTTTATACAGCTGAAACTAAAGAAGAGGCCATGGTTGTAATGGCTAAGCTTTGTATGAGACCAAACGATACAACTAAAGGAAGGGCTATAAAGCTTACAAATTATATAGATTTGTATAAAAGGATTTATGGAACTATGCCAGAAGATATACATCTTCTTGTTCGTGTAGAATCTGATATACCAATAACTATGAAAGAAGAAATAATGAAAATATTGAAAGAAAAAGGATGGAAAGAAAGATCGATACCTGATCCAACACTTTTACCTAGATTGATTAGAAAGAGGGAAGAATAATGGAAAAAGCAGAGCCTTGGCAAAAAGCGGAGATTCCAGGTCCAATTAAAGCTTTACCAGTTACTAAGCCTGAAGTTATAGCAGCTATGATTAAAAGATCAAAACGTCCTATACTTTTAGTAGGTAATAAAGCTTTAGAAAACGATGGATTTGGAGTAGAGTTTTCAATAAAGCTGGCTAAAACGATTAACATTTCAACTGTTGCTACAGCTCATATACTTAAAGAATTTAAAAATAGAGGATTTCAACCAAATTCATGGATGTCTTTAATGGAAATAGCCAATAGGCTTAGCGATCCAGAATGGAAAGGCTTAGATGGAATTAGCAATTATGACCTAGTAATATTTTTAGGATTCAATTATTACTTACAATGGACTGTTCTATCAAGCCTGAAACATTTTGCCAACCATTTAAAAACAGTATCGATAGATAGGTTCTACCAACCTCATGCAAATTGGTCTTTAACGAATCTTTCAATTGAAGAATGGAAAAAATTTTTAACTGAAGTATTGGATTTATTGAAGAAAACTTAATTAAAAACTTTTTTAACAAAAAGCTATTTAAATAAGATTGAGTCTTTTCTATAACTCATGGCAAAACTTAAGCAATTAGTATCTTATGAATGGATGAAAGCTATACCAAAAAAGCCTTTAGCTATAGCATTAATTATAATAATAGCGATTTCTGGGGCATTCTGCATAGCGATTTCTACTTTAAGCGGTAAAATAGCTTTAATAGATATTTATTACCCAATGGTGTCGATCGAAGTAAGGGAGTATATTTTAAAGCTCATTGACTACGCTATAAAGGAGAATGAAATCAAAGCTGTTGTTTTAAGAATAGATAGTGTAGGAGGAGTTGCTAGTGATATTGAAGAAATATATAAAAACCTTCTAATTCTTCATGAAAAAAAGCCTATAGTTGCTTCAATAGTTGGTTTAGGGGCTTCTGGAGCTTACCATCTAGCTATAGCATCTGATTACATCTATACCGAGCATACAGCTTTTGTTGGAAACATAGGAGTTATAGGAAGAATTCCAAAAAAATTCTTTCCAACTGAAGAAACTATAGAGACTGGTCCTTTCAAACAAGTTGGATTTTCACAAAAAGAATTCCAATTTCTAATAGACTCAGCCTTTGAATCCTTCATGAACTCAGTTTTAACAAGGAGAGGAGATAAGCTTAAAATAAGCAAAGAAGAACTATCAAAAGGAATGATATACATAGGATCTGAAGCTTTTAAGCTTGGATTAGTCGATGAAATAGGATCTAGCGCTGATGCAATTAAAAAAGCTGCAAACCTTGCGAATTTGATTAACTATCAAATAGTTAACGTTAATGAGCTTTTTGAAAAGCCTTTTTTACTCTTTCTTAGTAAAATTGAAATATCGAAAATGCTAGATAAAATAAATCCACTTCCAACAATATATTATATATATCTTCCATACTTAAATGAGGATGAAAATTCAAATGAATTTTTAACAATAAATCTTTATAATAGAATGAATAATTCTTTTTTGAATGAATTTCATAGTAAAGGCTCAATACTTATAGATTTGGCTCATAAAAATGCATTCTCATACAATGAGTTAGAAATAATCCTTAGTGAAATCGTTTTAAAAAATTACAATGTTGAGTTTGTATATGATAAAGAAAGCTTTCTAAAAAAGCTACCAGATTCAAAATCTTTAATAGTGATAAACCCAACAGAACAATTCTATGATTATGAAATTGAAGCCATAAAAAGTTTTATTGAAAATGGGAATAAAATGCTTTTAATAGCTGAAGTTACTCGAGAAAGCATCGAGGGGGCAAATTCTTTAGGAATTAAATTTGGCCTAATTTTCATGAGTGGTTATTTATATAACCTAAAAGAGAATTATGGAAACTATAGAAACATTATAATAACAAACTTTAAGAACAATGTTTTAAAAGATGTAAAAAAAGCTATTTTTTATACTTCAACATACATCCATACTATTGGGGAGCCTATAGCAATTACAAGTAATAGTACAGTATACTCAGGTAATGAAAAGCAAGGAGAATATTGCGTGATCTCGCTTAATGATAAAGTTTTAGCTATAGCTGATTTCACGTTTATGATAGAGCCTTATTGCTATGAAGAGGATAACTATGAACTCATAAAAAACATAATAGAATATGTTTTTGAATAAAGCTATCAACTCTAAAGTATCGAATGA
>JAVZFM010000008.1:0-20335 GCA_038872815.1 Bathyarchaeia archaeon | reverse complement strand
GGATTAATCTTAGCCATATGGATTTAAGCCTATTTAAATAGAAATTCATAGCATAAATTGGCTAGCTTAAGTATTATCGCCATAATTGAAATAGCTATATAAGCCTTGAAGGATATAATAGAATGCTAATTAACGTGAAAAGAAGAATTGCAAAGCTAAGTATGCATGGAATTAGCTTATTCTTAATCTAGCATAACATATGTAGGCTTTAATAAGCCTATTAAAGCTTAACTATTAAGCATAGAAGCGTTAAGGTTCATGGATTTCATGCAGGAGAAGATCTTAAGTTGACAGAGCTTATAAAGAGTTAAGAAAAATTTGCTAAAATATTAGAGTTACTCAATTAAAAATATATTTAAAGTTTTTTAGTAAATTAGATTTCATGCTAAATTATTACTTGATTGGAAATACGCCATACCATGGTCAAATAATTGTACTAGAAGGACGACCTTATGAAGTCGCTGCTTTAAGGATTTTTATTTCTACTCAAAAGCCTATGAAAAAGCTTGGAATTAAGTCTAAGAATGTTCTAGAGCTTATAAATGAAATAAACCAAAATCCTAGCCTAGCAAAGCAATACGTAAAAGAAATCTTAAGCTATTCTCATGGAGACATAGGCGAAATGGGATCTATTGCAGTTTATCTTAAAGATATTTCTAGACTAGCTTCATTTCTATGCTGGTTACCAATAGGAGCTAAAAGAGGAATTCAGGGAGTAGGTACAGAATTGTCTTTGAGGTATGTTGAACCTAAAAATTTCGTCAATCTTCCTGGATTAGAAAGTTTAAATCAAGAATCTTTAAGGCTTTATTCATATCTTATAGAAAATGGGGTTCCTAGAGAAGATGCAAGATACATTTTGCCTTTATCTACAAAAACAGAATTAATAATACAAATTCCAGTGGGGAGAGAGATAGCAAAACTTGCCAACCATTTAGAAAGGCAAGAATTTCTAGAGCTAAAAACGATTGCTAATGCAATAGATGTATGGAATAAAGAAAATGGATTCATTTTTCCTTTTAAAGAAGCCCCAAATTCGAATATCCCGATTAAAATGAACGAAGAAAATATAAGGAGAATAGAGTTAAGAAAAATTTTGCACGATAAAGTTGCAATCTATAATAAAGATTTTGAAACTTTAATTGCTTTTAGAAGGGCATCAATTGCTAGTATGCATCAAGATGTTAGGAATAGACAAGTTTATTTCTACTGGCCAAGTTGGGAAAGAATAATTACTTCATTCGATTTTCACATTCCAAAAAGCTTAGAAAAGTTTAAAGAAGAAATTTTAACTCACTTAAAAAAAATGCATGAATTTAGCATGGATAAATGGAATTTAGGAAATTATGATTTAGCTGTTTATTCCACACCTTTATCGAAAACCATGGAGGTTTTTTCTTTAATCCATGGAGACCAAAGCATTTTCTATACTATTAGGCTTAGAACTTGCCAAAGAACTCAAGAAGAGATTAGAAAGTATTATTTATCTTTAATTCCAATCCTTTATAAAGAAGGTTTTCAATTAAGACTTGGACCTATGTGTATCACTGATAAAAAATGTTTTGAATTTGGAAAAGAAAAATGCTCAATGTATAAATCTATAATAGCGAAAAAATTGAAGTAAGAGTAAGGATAAAGATTGTAATTGGAAACAAAAATACTTAAGCCATAATCCTTGTCAATAGCAGATTTAAAATAGATAAGCCTTAACTCCTTATTCCATACAATTTCTTATCAAAAAACAACATGCTTAGAGGAACTTAACCAACAACAATGGAGTATGATACGGCAGAAAGCCAATAGCCATGTATATGTATCCAGGAGCTTATCAATGTTATTGAAGAAAATAAAACATCAAAAAGTGTAAAATCTGATCTAGTAATATCGCCAATTGAAAAAGAAGTATTAATAAGCGATTCATTAATAGAGCTCGAATTAATTATATTAAGCCCAAGAAAATGACTAGAAGTTTGTAGATGATTCTCCAAATAAAGTTAGACAATAATATAAACCATAATACTGGCAAGCATAAACAAAATATTGTTTTCAATATTGCTTCAACTTTTATGTGCTATTCAAATAGGATTGCAGCAGCTCTACATGGAGATGCTCCACACCCCTTAAAGTTTATAGGTAAAAAACATAAGAACACTCTACCTTTGTCCTTTAATTGATCTAAATTATTCAACTCCTCTATTATCCAAATATTATTGCCTAAAAGAATTTTATGTACTTCTTCGTCAGTTCGAGATGCTATGCTTAAAGTGTCGCATCCAACGGCTTTAATTTTTTTCTCAACAATCCATCTTGCTCCGCTTGCATCTAAATGTGGATATTCATAAAGATATTTCTTATTGAAGCCTCTATACTTGCTCCAATTGAAGAAAAGCAATAATATATCTTTTTCATGCAAAAAGCTTGAGTGCTTCTCTAAATCAAAAGAAGTTATACTTTCATTCTCTTTTTTATAGCTTAAATCAATAACGATTCCTTCTCCTATAAATTCTTCTAGAGGAATTTCATCTATGGATTTGCCATTTTCGATTTGATGGAGAGGAGCATCTATATGCGTACCAATATGCAAATTATAGCTATCCACAAGTTCTAAATTACATCCATCTCTAGGCAAAATTTTTAATTGAGAAATTTTTATTAAAGGAAAGTCAGGCCAACTAGGACAATTGTGATATATTGAATGAGATAAATCAACAATCTTTTTAATTTTCATGACTTTTCACCCATAAATTCATTAGTTTTAGCTCAATTTTTATAAAGCTTATGATATAACTTTATAGAGGAAAAGGTGAGAACTATGGAATTGCGTTTTGGACTTTTTGCTGCTCATGAACAATACGATCCAAATTCTCTTTTAAACCATGTTCTTTTAGCAGAAAAATATGATTTTGATACAATATGGACAAGCGATCATTTTCATCCTTGGACGCATACTAATGCGCATAGTGGTTTTGCATGGGTATGGATTGCTACTGCGCTTGAAAAAACAAAAAGACTAAAAATAGGAACTGGAGTTACTGCCCCAATTTTAAGATACCATCCTGCAATAATAGCTCAAGCTTTTGCAACTTTAGGATTTCTTTATCCAAACAGAATATTTTTAGGCTTAGGTACTGGAGAACCCATGAATGAAATTCCTCTTGGATATGGTTGGCCAAATTATAAAGAAAGATATGATAGATTAGAAGAGGCTATTAAAATCATAAGAATGCTTTGGACAAAGGATTTTGTAAGCTTTAAAGGAAACTACTTTAAGCTTCGTAATGCAAACTTATACACGAAGCCAAAAGTACCAATACCGTTATACGTTGCTGCATGCGGTTCAAATACTGCTTACTTAGCTGGAAAGTATGCTGATGGATTTGTAACGCTTCCAGCAGTAAGGGAGAAATATGGAGAGTTAGTTTTAGCTATAGAAAAAGGAGCAAGAGATTCGGGTAGAGATCCGTCATCTATAGAAAAAGTAATAGAAATTGAAATATCATACGATCAAGATATCGATAAAGCATTAGAGTCTGCAAAGTTTTGGTCAGGAATCTTACTTGCTGATTTACTCAATTTAGCTAAAATCTACGATCCTAGAGAAATAGAAAATTATGGAAATATAACAAGCGATAAAGCTTTAAAGAATGTATGGTTTATTACATCTTCAATCGATGAAATTTTATCTGAAGTTGAGAATTATATAAAACTTGGATTTACACACATTCAATTCTTAAGTTCAAGCCCATCTCAAGAAAAATTCATAAAAACAATTGGTGAAAAAGTAATACCGTACTTAAGAGAGGTTTATAGGAATGCTTAAAATGCTTTAATTCAATCTTTTTTAAGCTTAAAATTGCAAAACTTTTTATTTAAGTAAAAATCGAATAATTTAAATCCTTAAACATAGCTTTGAAATAGGGTTAAGGTAATAATGAGGTATTTAGATGGGGAAAGTCCGAACAAAACCTATTAAAAAAATTGCTAAGGAATTAATAAAGACTTATCCAGAGAAGTTTACAACAGATTTTGAAGTCAATAAAAAAATCCTTCAAGAAATCATTAATTCTAAAACTAAAAAAATAAGAAATAGAATAGCTGGATACATAACAAGGTTAAAAAGAATAGAAAGTTTTAAAAAATTATCCTTAGAGGAAAACCGCTTAAAAGTTAAAGTTTAATTATAAGTTTTTTCTAATTTTAAACTTGCTCCGGCGGGCTCCGGTAGAGGATTATCCGCCGAATATAGCCAGGTCAAGTATAGCGGGCTCTCGAGCTTAAGGTTGAGAGACCCGTTGGCGCGGGTTCAAAATAGCTTAAAGCTATGAAATTCCCGCCCGGAGCACCATTAACTTAAAAGGTGAAGGAATTCAAGCTTAAAAAAGTTATAGCAGTTTCTGGAACACCTGGTGTTGGAAAAACCTCTTTTTCTAAGCTTTTAGCAAAAAAACTTAATGGAAAGCATATAGATTTAAGCAAATTTGCAAGTAAAAAAAAGTTTATAATTGGTATAGATTCTAAGCGAAGAACTAAAATCGTTAACATGAAAAAACTAAACTCAAAATTACAAAAAATAATTAAGGAATCTAATTGCAGTTTGATTTTGAATGGACATTATTCGCCAAGCGTTTTACCATCTAAGCTTATAGATTTTGTTATAGTTCTTAGATGCAATCCCTTAAAATTGAAAAAAAGACTTAAAGCTAGGGGCTATTCAAAAAAGAAAATACATGAAAATGTTTGTGCTGAAGCTTTAGATGTTTGTACATACGAGGCTATTGAATCATGCGGAATTAATAAAGTATATGAGCTTGACACCACAAACAAAAACTTAGAAGAATTAATAACTGAGGCTTTAAGTATAGTTAAAGGAGATAAAAAACCTAAGTTAGGAGTAGTTAATTGGCTAAAGGTTTTAGAGAACGAGGGAAAAATCGATGAAATTTTATTCAAATATTAGTGTAGGAAAAAATGATAAAGGATAAATTTTTAATAGTTGAGTGCCCCCGTTGTAAAAGGGCAATACTCATAAAAAATTATAACCGTAAAACTAAAATTTGTCCCTTTTGCAATTTTAGACTTAAAATTTTAAACGTTAAAATCCTAAGCATTGCAGAATCGCTTGAAGAGGCAAAAAAGCAATTAAGCCTATTAAGGATGAGTAAGATTAAATCGTAATGGTTAAAGAAAAAGGTTCTATTTAATATTTGAATTATCTCTATATTTAAAAGCAAGACTATATTTAAAATTATAAACTCTACTTCATTAATTAAATTGGGTGTAAAGAGTTTGTCATTAGCTATTGAAAGAAAGTTTAAGCAAGAGCTTTTTTCACTTATAAACAAAAATGTAACTGTAAAAACAACTTATGGAAAAGAGTATTCTGGAATTTTATCTAGTATTGATGTTGAAACTTTAAGCTTATGTCTTGTCACTACAGAGAAAGAGAGTGAGTCTGTACAAAAAATAATTATTAACGGAGCTGCAGTACTTCAAATCTTAAGTAAAGAAAAACCATTTGATCTTCGTGCATTAGCTGAAAGATTAGAAAGAGTTTTTCCAAAAATGGTTAAATTAATAGAGGAAGCTGAAGTCATTGTTGTAATGGATAAAGTTAGAGTTACAGAGAAAGGAATAATAGAAGGTAGTGGACCAATAGCTGAAAGAGTTCAAAAAATCTATGAAGAATTTGTAAAAGAGCATAAAGAAACGTAAAACTTTATTCAAGGTGTTTTCTATAAGCTTTGAAGTCAATTATAAAGACATTTTGGGAAGAATAGGCATTATAAAAACTAGAAGTGGCGATCTAGAAACCCCCCATCTTTTTCCAGTAATTAATCCAATGCTCCAGCCTATAAGCCCTAAAGAAATTCATGAGGAGTATAAATGTAAAGCAATAATGACGAATGCCTATTTAATTATGAAGAAGTTAAGGGAAAAAGCACTTAATGAAGGAATTCATAAAGCAATTGGATTTGATGGAATAATTGCTACAGATTCGGGAGCTTATCAAATACTTGTTTATGGCAAAGTTGAAGTATTCCCAGACGAAATAGTAAAGTTTGAAGAAAGCATAGGATCCGATATAGCAGTAACATTAGATGTCCCTACTGGCTATTATACAAATAAAAAGCGAGCTGAATACACTGTTAAAGAAACCTTAAAGAATGCAGATATAGCCTTAAAGACGATTAAAAATAAAGAAATAATATGGGTTGGGCCAATCCAAGGAGGCATATTTACTGATCTTTTAACTTTCTCAGCTAAAGAAATGAGTAAAAAACCTTTTTCAATGTATGCTTTAGGGAGCCCAACTCAAATAATGGAACAATACATGTTTGATAAACTAGTAGATATGATTATGACAGTTAAAATGAATATTCCAATAAATAAACCATTACATTTATTCGGTGCGGGCCACCCATTTATTTTTCCATTAGCTGTAGCTCTTGGATGTGATACTTTTGATTCAGCTGCTTATGCGTTGTTTGCAAAAGAAGGCAGGTATTTAACTCAATATGGAACTTTTAAGCTTGAAGAGCTTAAATATTTTCCATGCTCCTGCCCTATTTGTTTAGATTATACACCTAAAGAAGTTAATAGTTTTGAAGAAACTTTTAAAGAAAAACTTTTAGCTAAGCATAACTTGTATGTTTCTTTAGAAGAAATAAAAAGAGTTAAACAAGCAATTATCGATGGAAGGCTTTGGGAGCTTGTTGAGCAAAGGGCTAGAGCTCATCCTTCATTGCTTCAAGCTCTTTTAAAACTAGAAAAGTATAAAAAAATTCTAAAAAAGCATAGCCATTTAACAAAAAGTAAAGGCATTTTTTATTTTGGGAAGGAAGGGTTAGTAAGGCCTGAAGTATTAAAAGCTAAAGAGTCTATACTGAAAAAATATAAAAAGCCTCAAGGTACAAGCATATTAGTACTTTTACCTCAAATTGATTCTAAGCCTTACCATGAAAACAAACACATAAAAAGAATGATCGAAAAACTTGAAACAAAGAATAAAGTTCATGTATGCGTGTATGCTATTCCTTATGGAATAGTTCCTATAGAAATCGATGATACATATCCATTTTCTCAAACAGAAGTGGCCTTTCCTCCAGACTTTGAAACAATTCGATCTTCAATAGAGCAAGCGATTAAGTATATTAAAAAGAGTAAATACAAAGTTTTAATAGCCTTAATTAAGAAAGATAGTTTTGGGTTAAGCTTAGAAAAAAGTTTAAAAAGGTTTAAAAAAGAATCAAATATCAAGCTAGTAATTCCATATAAAGGATTAGAAGTATTCTCGAATAAAGTATTTAAAAAACTTGAAAAAGCTATAGCCAAGTATTCTTTTTAAGCCCTCACATATACATGCTTCTGAAAGATTTTTCTGCTTGCTTAACTCTTTTATCAACTTCATTCTCAATTTCTTCAGCATCTTTTTCTAGCTCTGAAGTATCTACATTTAGCATGTATACTTTTGAGATCTTTTTTATAGCTATTGCAGCAGCTCTAGGGTCAGCTCTATTTGGAGATGCGTATGGAAGTATGGCCATAGCTGGAAAATTTCTCATTTCAAACTCACTTAGCATTATTGCTAATGGACCATAAACGAATAGCCCTGACTCAAGTAATGGAGAATCAAAGTATTTAACTTTTGGTAAATAGGCTTTAGTAGGCACAATTCTCATATCACCGTTTCCCATTCTAAAGCTTTCATCTAATCCTCCTATTAGAATTGCATCCTTGAAACGTTCTTTAACTACCCACTTAGCAAGTTCTTTTACAAATTCTGATTCTTCACTTCTATGGGGTGAAAACTCAAACTTAGCTAAAACTATGTTATTCTTTCTATAAACTTCGAAAGGCGTAACTATACCATTCTCATATGTGGTTATAAAGGGTGGAGGGCGTGAAACTTCTATAAATCCTATTCTTTTACTCTTCAATGCATGGACTAGATATGATACAGCTATATATCCAGTTTCTCCTATTCCATGAAAGCCTGTAATGAATGTGCAATTGTGAAATTTTCTTCCTTTGACTTCTAAACGAATTGGCATTTTTAACTCACTACTATCATTTTTAAAAGTTTTCTATTACTTTCAAATAATTTAGCATAATTTAAATTTATCTGAAGTGTAAGGATATTAATAAATGCTAAAACAATTAAAACAAAAGCTTAAAATTTAAAGACTTTAAAAGTTTAGGTGTTAAACTTATGAAAATAAGATTTTTAGGTGCTTGTAGAGAAGTTGGGCGCTCAGCTATTGCTATCGATTCAAACGGAGATTCTATTTTGCTTGATTATGGAGTAATGCTAAATCATGAAGTTGGATTTCCAATTCATATTTCACCTAAAGAACTTAAGGCTATTATACTTACTCATGCTCATCTTGATCATAGCGGTTTATTACCGCTTTTTTATGTTAGAGGTAAAACTCCAATTTATGGTGTAGAGCCAACTTTTCAGTTAACAGATTTGTTAATAAAAGATTTTATACGCTTAAGTAGTTATTATCTTCCTTATGAGTATATTGACCTTCAAAATATGATGAATTATTGTATAGATCTAGGATATAAAAGAAAAATAACAATCAATAGCTTTAATGTTACACTTTTAAATGCAGGTCATATTCCAGGTAGCAGCCAAGTTTTGATTGAAGGGTTTAGGAAAAGAATTCTTTATACTGGAGATTTCAATAGAATTCCTACAAGACTTACAAATCCAGCTGAAGATGATTATGCTAATTTGGATGCAATAATAATAGAAGGGACTTATGCAAATGAAAATCATCCTGATCGTCAGAATTTAGAAAAAGAATTTGTTTCAAGTGTGAATGAAGTTATAGAACGCGATGGTATAGTGCTTGTCCCAGCTTTTGGCGTTGGGAGGTCTCAAGAAATAGTTTCAATTTTGGTAGCTCATAATTTTCAATATAAGATCTTTATAGATGGTATGGCTTTAGATACTATTAAGATTTTAATGAAGTATAAAAACGCTTTAAGGGATCCAGATTTATTTGAAAAAGCAATAAAAAAAGCTGAATGGATTAGGAATTGGCATGAACGGAGAAAAGCCGTAAAAACTCCTTCTGTGATAGTATCTCCAGCTGGTATGCTTAAAGGTGGAGCTGCTGTTTTTTACATGGAAAAAATTGCTAAAGAAAAGAAAAATGGCATATTCTTGGTTAGCTATCAAATTCCTGGAACTCCAGGGAGCATACTTCTTGAAAAGAAAAAATTCATTATCCATGGAAAATCAAGAAAGGTAGATGCTGAAGTTAAAAAGTTTGATTTTTCTTCTCATTCAGGAAGAAAGGAATTACAAGATACTCTTTCTAAATTAAACGGGAAAACAAAAGTTTTTGTAGTTCATGGCAATGAGGATAACTGTATTTGGCTTGCTAGTTGGTGTTCGAAAGAGCTTGGTTTGGAGGCAAAAGCTCCTGTAGCAGGAGATTCTTTTGAAATTTAAGAAAAAGCATTTTAGAGTGGGCATAGTTTTAATAGGATTTGAAAATAATAGTGTAATAGAATTTTTATGTAAAAGGTTAAAAGAATTATTCAAAAATAGTGATTGTGAAATAGCTTATATACAACCTATTCCTATGTATGCTTTTAATAACTTGCGAAAACAATACAATTCAACAAAAATCCTTAAAGACCTAGCAATTTTAGCAAAAAATATCGATTTCGATAGAATTCTTGGAGTAACAAATGTAGACTTATATGTGCCTGGATTAAATTTCATTTTTGGGGAAGCTCAATTTTTTGGTAAAGTTGCATTGATTTCTACCTCTAGGCTTAAACCAGAGCTTTATGGAAGCTACAATAAAAGCTTATTTTTCCAACGTATATTAAAAGAAGCTGTGCACGAGCTTGGACATACTTTTGGATTAGAACATTGCTCCAATCCAAAATGTGTAATGTATTTTTCAAACAGCATATACGATACTGATTTTAAAAGCAATAATTTTTGTTCTAATTGCAAGAATAAACTAGGGTTGTTAAATCTTGGATGAAAAATACAGTTTAAAGCCAACTTTAATATTGCCAGAGCTATTTGTAATAGCGCTTACTGGAGTTTTTTCATACTTTGCTTTGAATAAAAAAAATAGAATATCATACTTGATAATTTTTTCTGAAAATCCTTTAGGGGCTTCATTGAATGCTTTAACTTTTATTGCTATGATGGCTTTTGTAGCCATAATAATGCTAGTTTTGGTAAAAGAAGGATTTTTAAGAATAATTAAGTATTTCATTAAAGCTTCTTTATTCTTAGTTTCTTTTTTCTTAATAAACTGGTATGTTGAGCTATTTTTTGGCGATTATTTAATTCGAGTTCGAAATATCGATGCAATTTTGTTGATTACTTCAATATCTTTAGCAACAATTCTATACATGCTTATTTATAGTAAAAATAAGTGGGTTCAAGTTCTTGCTGTTGTTATTGTTTCATCGTTAACAGGAGTTTTTTTAGGTATTTCTATACCTATCATTTCCTCAATAGCTTTGATGATGGCATTGATAATTTATGATTGTATCGCGGTTTTTAAAGGACCGTTAAAAGATTTAGTTAAAAAAGTAAGCATTGAAGAATTTTCTGGAGCTACGTTTACTTATGAAGGTTTAACCATGGGAATGGGCGATTTAGTGTTTTATTCTATGTTAGCAAGCGTTGCCATGGTAAACTTTGGGTTGATAGCATTCCTTGCTAGTTCCATGGGCATATTGATAGGAGTTTTCATTAGTTTTAAAATGCTTGAAAAAAGAGAGCTGTTTCCAGGATTGCCTTTTGCTTTAGGTTTAGGGCTATTGTTCATGTTTTTAACAGTTTTGATGCATTAAAGTATTTGATTTTAAGCAAATTTTGAGTAAAAAATAGCAAAACAGTTAAAAAGAACAAATAATAAATTTATATTAAGGTAGATCCGTTTATGAAGTCAATTAATTTAGTTAGTTTAAAGCATTCTATACTTGTATTGCTTATTGTTTTTCTATGCATTTCTACGATTTTAACAAATCTAGCAATTACTTTTGGAACTCCATTAAAAGTTATAATTAACGAAGTCGAGCTTAATCCTCCGGGAGCGGATTACGGCAATGAATGGCTAGAGCTTTATAATCCGACATCATCAAGCATAGACTTAACTGGATGGAAAATATATGCATCAGGGGGACGTGTATACAAAATCCCTGACTACACTATAATAGCTCCTAACTCTTATATAATAATAAGTTTTAAAGGGATATTCCTTAACAATGCGAATGAGTATGTTATCCTTAAAGACTCTAGAGGGGTGACTGTTGATCAAACACCGACTTTGAGCGATATTACTAACAATGAATATACTTGGCAAAGATATCCTAATAGCATAGATACCGATACAATGGCTGATTGGCAATTTAGACGAAACACTAAAGGTTTAAACAATGGTGGAGAAAGTATTTCATTAATCCTATCATCAACTTCAATCAATATAGGCTCTTCTGTTAACATTCGTGGAAATATAAGTCCAGCCCATTTTGCATTTATAACTATTCAATATTTACATGGAGGTTCTTGGGTAGACCTAAAAACATTAACAACTTCTGATGGAAACTTTGCAACAGATTGGACGCCTCCAGGAGTAGGTTCTTATAGCTTAAGAGCTTTGCTTTGGGATGGAATAACTTCTAACGTTGTAGAGCTTACAGTAAGTAAAATTTCAACTTCATTAAGTTGTATGGCTTCATCGTCTAAAATAAGCTTAAGGAGGTCTATTTCAATAATAGGGTCTATTTCTCCAAAACTTTCAATCCCATTGATCTTGACTCTTAATGCTCCAAATGGCTCTGCTTTAATTAGACATATAAACACTGATGCTAATGGGTTATTCAATTATACTTTTATTCCAGATACTACTGGACTTTGGAGTGCAAGAGTAAGTTGGGATGGGGATGCAACTCATAGCGGAAGTACAAGCGATTTAGTATATTTTGAAGTAGGACCTTATGCAGACACAGGTATGGCAATGCTTGTTTTGCCTTTTGCCCTTATTGCTGTAGCAGTAACAGGAGCATTTTTATTCGCTAAATTAAAGCCTTCAGCTCCTCCAACTCCTTCAAGAATCATAGCCAAAGCTCAGCCTATAAAATTGGTAAAGCCTAAAAAACCATTATTACCCTTAAGAAGGCCAAGATTCTTTAAACAACCTAAATTGCCAATATGTCCAACATGTAGAAAGCAATTGATATTTGTCCAGCAAACAAGACGATGGTATTGTCCAAATTGCCGAAGATATCTTTAAATCAATAGCATATGTAGCCTAGTAAAAAAAGTGAAAGCGATGGATTTTCTCCTTGAACTTTATATTCTATTTTTCTATTTTCATCGCATGGAATCCAAACTTGTAAAGAAAGATAATGCTCCTCTACTCTAACATAATGAGTCAATATTACCCAACTTTCAGATTCACCTTTTCTCCTTAAAAAAGCTGCAACCCATTGGTTTGCAGATCCACCTTTTACTTCTGCATTGAATAAAACCCATTTTGTACCTTCAGGAACGATTTTACTTAAATCGATTTCTGTATATTCCCTAGAAGTCCCGCTAGAAAGCACTTGAGTGCGTGAAACTACCACCATCTTAGGAGTAGCTTTATTCATTTGAGCTATTTGGAATGAATTAAAAATCGTTATTGTTAAGTTTAAAATTAAAAGTAAAATAATTGCTATCCATTTGATTTTATTTTTTATGCCACTCATAAAAATTTCACTTTATTAAAATTTATTTTTTAAGCCTTAGATTTTATAAAAGTTTCAACTTTTATAGATTTTTTAGAAAAGCTTTTACTACTTTCCTCTAATTCTCTAATACATCCAGGATCTGGAGCTAAATAATCTTGATAGTATGCATAAGCTCTAGCACGACAGCCTCCACAAACGTACTTATATTCGCATTTATCACATCTTCCTTTTAACTTTTCTCTATCCCTTAGCTCATCCATGACTTTAGACTTTAACCATATATCTTGTAATTTTTCCTTTCTTAAATCTCCAACTACTATAGGCATGAATACACAAGGAGTTACTAAACCATTTGGTTGAATTGCACAATAAAGCCTTCCAGCTCCACATCCACCAATAAAATCTGTTAAAGCTTTAGTTTGCCCATGTAAATTTGCTGATGCGAAATGTGTTGGAGAAATAACATTGGTTTGTTTTAAAAGCGATTGTTGTAAGCATACTCTTGCATATTGGGGGGCAGTAGAAAGAACTTCTATCTCACCATTTAACAATTCATTGTAAAGATAAATTAGTAAATCCTCTCTTTCTTTTGGAGATAAATCTGAATTTATTATATCTTCCCCTCTACCAGTTGGAATAAAATTGAAAACAATTACTCTTTTTACTTTTAAGGATTTAGCAAGTTTTATTATATCTGGGATTTCATAAAAGTTGAACTTGGTTGCAGTAGCAGCTATGCATGTAAAGATTTTATTCTCCACTAAATTTTTAATTCCTTGAATAGTTTTATTAAAGCATCCTTTTACTCCACGGAATGCTTCATGGGTTTGAGGGGCAGCCCCATCTAAACTTACTTCAGCATAACCTACTCCACAATCATAAAGCTTTTTAGCTATATCCTTAGTTATTAGAGTCCCATTTGTTGCTAAAGATACATAAATTCCTTTCTCGCTAGCATACTTGGCTATTTCAAAAAAATCCTTTCTTATAATTGGTTCCCCTCCTGAAAAAGCTATAGAAGCTACTTTTGCTTTATCGATTTGATCTATGATAGCCAGCCTTTCTTCTGTGCTCAATTCATCAGGGGTTGGTTTATCAGCTTTTTGATAGCAATGCTTACATTTAAGGTTACATGCATTTGTATAGTTCCAAACAATTAAGAATGGTGCTGCTAAGCGTTGAGGTTTAGTTACACCGTATTCTGCAATTCCTTTTAAAACATTTATTAAACCCCTTCTAAAATATGGAACTTTCATAGCTTCTTTAAGATTCTTTTCATTTACGCCAAAGGCTTTACAACCAATTTTTATCGCTTCATTGATCATGTAACATGATATTTTGCTCTTAAAATGGCTTGGCTGTTTTTTGATTCCTGCTAAGCTATTTAAAGCAAACTCTAAATGGCTTATTCCACATTTTGAGCATTCTTTTCCTGAAAACTTTATAAAAAACCTTAAAAATGGGTTATTCAAAACAGAGAGAAAATTGTCAACAGAAGCTTGATTAATTTTACTTTCTTCTTTACTCATAGAACTTCATTTAAAATATGTTTTTAACCAGCCCAATATAAATTTTATCAAACGCTGAAAGGCTCTGTCAACTTAAGGCTTATTTTGGAGTTTTTCACAGTTAGTTTTAATGAGCCTTATATGGCTTATGATTTATAGCGTATATTCATACTTTTGTTCTAAAAGCCTTATAGCCATGGATTAATCTTAGCCATATGGATTTAAAAGCTTTCAAGCCCAATAGCATAGAATGCATTTTAATCGATGAAACTCAAATTAAAATAGGCAAGCTAAAAGCATGGGTTTGGCTAGTATTTGAACCTTATAGGCGAGTGTTTTTAGGCTTTTTATATAAGCTTTACTAGGAATAGCTTGGATGCACGGATATTCCTTAAGCGACTTATTTAGACGTAAATATGGCTTCAAGCTTAGAGCCATTCATATGACCGCGAAATTTATAAATGGTTAAAAACTAAATTTTTTTGGTTAAAACAACGATAATATTAGAAGATGATCTTTGATAAAAAGCTTGTAAAAGAAGCTCTAGAAAGATATGGTTCAACTATCATTTCTTATTAATGAAAAACTGAAAAAGTTAGAGGGAAAAGAAATTTTTGAGCCTAAAAAGCGCATAACTTTTAAAATAGGAAAAAACTTTCTCCTGAAAGCATAGAAAAATTGATAGAAAAAGGTTTAGAAGAGGTAAGCACTTGACAATAATAGATATAAACATTGTTAATTTATGATACTTTTGAAAATATAAAATATCATGAAGATGCTAGAAGGTTACTAGATTCGTTATCAAAATGGGGTATTTCGCCCATAAGCCTCTTATTCTATTTCTAAAAGAAAGTTTTTTATGCTGGAAATTAAAAATAAATCTTTGGTGAAGAAAATGAATAAAAAACTTGTTGCATTGGCTGCTATATTGATAATAATTATAGCTGGTGTAGCCATATATTATGCACCCCTTCCACCACCAGCACCGCCTCCTGAAAAGCCTCCACCAACACCAGTAACGCTAGAGTTATGGACGTCTTTTGCTGGAGAAATACCGCAAGAGGAATTCTTTAATTATTTCCAGAAAAAGGTTAGCGAGAAATACTCATATATAACTTTAAAAGTAACACATTATTTAGGGAAAGATTTTCTACCTAAACTAACCTCAGCTATGGCAGCTGGAGCACCACCAGATATATTTGTTTCTTATGGTGGAGGACAATTAAAAGCTCTTGTAGATGAGGGACAGGTTGAAGATTTAACATTATTATTAAGCGAGCCATGGGCAAAAGAGTTAATTCCAGAAGGGGCAAAAGCATCCCATACATTTTCTGGAAAAACTTATGCACTTCCATATGAGCTAAACACTGCATGGCTTTTAATAAATAAAAAACTTTTTAGAGAAGCAGGAGTAGAAATACCAACCAAAACATGGACCTGGGACGAATTTATGAGTGCTGTACAAAAATTCAGGAAAAAAGGAATATATCCACTAACAATCTCAGGAAATACTCCAAGGCATATGGTATATCATTTAGATTACTTAATAGAGCGTATTGCTGGTCAAGAAAGGTTCATAAAAACTTTAAATCGTGAACCTGGTTATAGCTTCACTGATGCTCAATTTGTAGAGGCATTTAAAAAGTTTAGGGAATTAGTAGAGGCTGATGCATTTTACCCAGGAGCGAAAGCATATGGCTACATGGATGCTGTCGCTTCTTTTGGAAAAGGCGAAGCTGCAATGATATGCATTTACACATGGGTAATAGCTCCAATACTAAGGGATTTCCCAGATTTTGAGCTAGATATAATTAACTATCCTGTAGTTCCAGGTGGATTAGGTGGACCTGATATATCAGGTTATACTCTAGGCTTAGCTGTTGCAAAAGGCTCAAAGAATAAAGAAGCTGCCTTTGATGTTTTAAGACTTTTCGCACAAAAGGATATTATGCTAGAATATGCAAGAGTAACTGGAAATCCTATAGCTCTTAACATAGAAATTCCACCAGGCATGCTTAACCCAATTTCAGAAAAAGCCTACAACCTTGCTAAAGGAGCTACTACTTTTGTTTATAGGAAGGGCACATATATGCCTCCAGAACTTGGCAGCAGGTATGAAGAAGTAGTGTCAAAAGTCTTCTATGGTGAAATGACTCCTGAACAAGCAGCAGCTGAGCTAGAGAGCAAAGCAAAAGAATTGAAAGAACTTGGAAAATTGCCAATGTAATCTAAAGTAGATTGTGATGATTTAATGCCTAAACTTCCTAAAAATGCTGGAACTTTATACCTTATGCTGGTTCCAGCATTTTTATTTTATTTCGTCTTTAGGATTTACCCAATATTTCAAGGCATCTATTTAAGTCTCTTTAGATGGAGCGGAGTTTCTCCACAAAGAGAATTCATTGGTCTCAGTAATTTTATATTACTTTTTTCAGATCCCCAGTTTTATCTCGCATTCAAGAATACATTAATTATAACGATCGTATGCATAATAGCTCAATTGTCGATAGGATTCATTTTAGCGTGGCTTTCTTTAAAACATTCTTTAATTGGGAGAATTTTTCAATCTGTAGTACTATTGCCTCATCTAACCTCATTGGTCATAGTAGGTACAATTTGGACTTGGATTTTTGATCCCTCCATTGGAATACTAAACAATTTACTTGGGCTTATAGGTTTAACTTCCTTAAAGCAAGTATGGTTAGGCAATCCTGGAACAGCTCTTTTATCAATTCTAATTGCCATGAATTGGCAAGGATTTGGGTTATACGTAATTCTTTTTATAGCAGGATTAAAAGCAATCTCTAAATCCTTATACGAATCTGCAAGAGTGGATGGATTATCAGATTTTCAAACGATAAGATATGTAATTCTGCCTATGTTGAAAGAAGTTATATTCGTTGGATTCATACTTATAGTTACAGCATCTTTTAAAACTTTTGAATTGATTTATATAATGACTGGAGGAGGACCTGCATATTCTACAGAGGTTCTAGCATTTTATCTATATCGTTCAACATTTGAGATGCTAAAAGCTGGCTATGGAAGCGCTATCGCAAACATTATGCTCGTAATTGCTTTGATCATTACAGCCTTTTACATTAAAGCAATGCGTTTAAAAGGGTAATGAAAAGATTATGAGTCCATTAAGAAAAAAATTTGGCAGAGTGGCCTCATACATAACCTTGCTATTAGGAATAACAATAGTTCTATATCCCTTTATATGGACTTTTTCAATGTCATTAAGGAATAATCCTGAAATATTTAACAATCCATGGGGCTTTCCAACAAATCCTAAATGGGAAAATTATGTTATAGCGTGGAGTCAAGGTAACCTAGGAATGGCCATGAAGAATTCAATCATTATAACCTCGATTTCATTGATAATTTTGGCCTTGATTTCTCCTATAACTGCTTATGTCCTTTCAAAACCAATATTTGGGAGAAAATTGTTATTCTACGCTTTTTTAATTGGAATGTTTATGGCTCCACAAGTATTTATAATTCCTTTATACATCCTAATTAATCAAATCGGGTTAATTGATACCCATATTGGTTTAATAATAATTTACGTTTCTGGGTGCTTACCATATTGCGTAATAATAATAAGGGCTGCATTTTTAGGTTTACCCCGTGCATTAGAAGATTCCGCTAAAATAGATGGTTTATCTACATTCCAGACATTTCGGAAAATAATGTTACCCTTAGTTATGCCATCTGTTTATACTTCTTTAATAATAGAAGGAATATGGATATGGAATGACTTCTTTTATCCTTTAATTTTAACAAGATCGCGCGATATGTTTACATTGCCATTAGGTTTAGCAGTTTTTAGAGGGGGATATATGGTGCAGTATGGTCCATTAAGCGCTGGAACATTTTTATCCATGATTCCAATAATAGCGCTTTACTTAGTTTTTGCAGATCTTATTAGAAGAGGTATAGCTGGTAGCGTTGCAATAAAGGGTTAAGAAAAACATAAATTGGGATGAGTATGGTAAGCATAATGTTAGAAAAGATTTCTAAATACTTTGGAAATGTAAAAGCTGTAGATGATATAAATTTAGAGATAAAGAATGGAGAATTCTTGGTTTTGCTTGGGCCCTCAGGTTGTGGAAAAACTACTACGCTTAGAATAATAGCGGGCTTGGAAAAACAAACAAGAGGGAGCGTGTACTTTGATGGAAAAATTGTGAATGAGCTTGAGCCAAAAGAGAGAAACGTAGCAATGGTATTCCAAGAATATGCTCTTTATCCACACATGAGTGTTTATGACAATTTAACCTTATGTCTTAAAGTAGCCAAGGTACCTAAAGATGAAATTGCTAGAAGAGTGAAAAAAGTTTCTGAGATGCTTAAAATCGAGTATCTGTTAGATCGAAGGCCAGGAGAGCTAAGTGGTGGACAACAACAAAGAGTTGCGCTTGGAAGAGCGATTATAAGAGAGCCAGCAGTGTTCTTGTTAGATGAGCCTCTTTCTAACTTAGATGCCATATTGAGAATTAACATGAGAGTAGAGCTTAAGAAATTGCAAAAAAATTTAGGAATCACTACTGTTTACGTTACGCATGATCAAACTGAAGCAATGGTTATGGCAGATAGAATAGCCGTTATGAAAGATGGAAAGATACTCCAATTAGGCTCCCCAGCAGATATTTATGATCGCCCAATAAATAAATTCGTTGGAGAATTTGTTGGCTCTCCAACAATGAATTTAATTGAGGGGAGCGTTATAGAGAAAAATGGGGAGTCAATTTTAGATTTTGGAGATTTCTCGATAAAAATTCCAAGGAATATCTCAGATTTCATTAAAAACAAGTTAACTCATTCAGAATTAATAATGGGAATTAGGCCTGAGTATTTAATTGTTAAAAAGTACAAAGATGATGAATCTATAGAAGCTAAAGTAGAGCTAATTCAACGCTTAGGCGATACAAGCTATGCAAATTTATCCATAGGGTCTAAATTAATTACAGCGAAGATAGACCCAAATGAAAAACTAGAAGACAAAGTATTCGTTAAGTTTGATCTAGATCATATGCATTTATTTGATAAAAAAACTGAAAAAGCAATTTTATAAAAAAGCTTAATGAAAACTCATATTATTTACTGAAACCGAAGATTAGCATTCTAATGCCTACATCATTGTGAGACTTTTGATTATGGGCCTCTATTGAATTTTATATTCTTTTAATTCCTTAATTTTAATGTATTAATTCATTTCTTTTTCATCTGCTAAATGAAACTCGAATGGATGGTGCCATGGAAGTTTAGAAATCTCTTCTATTTTTTATCTTTATTTTTGCTCTTTTAATATTACTTTCTGGCATATTTATCGATATTTCTGTTTCTTTGCTAAATTCTTTTACCAAGTATCGAAGATATATACGAATCCTCCATTAGCTTAATAGCCAATCTATTTTCTTCTAAAAATCAAGATCCTTATGCTTAGGTAATTTGCTAAGCGAAATAGGATGGAATTGAGTGTGTTTTTGGATAATCACCTAACCCTTCCAATAAAATAGATTTTATATGAAGTTGAACTGTTTGCTCAGGAAGAAATAATGCAAAATTAATCTCTAGCGTTTAAACTGTCTAAAGCTATATTTAAAAAAGATTTAGCCCTTTTCCTCAAAATTTTAATTTCATTTATGCTAGACATAAAAATCTTTTGTCTCTTTATTTCAATTAATCTGAATTGACTTTAATGATTTTCTTAATGAGTTTAAACTCTTTATACTTTGCCAATTTTATAGTTCTTAAGAGTTAAGCTTATTAGTTTAAGAATAATATGAATTATTTTATGATCCAATTTAACTAATTCATTAGAAATATATCTTCTATGGCATTTTCCAAAATATCTTTCTGTACACATAATCACTGTTTTAGCCTTTTTGGCTATATTTAATAGTTTTTCTAGTCCTTTTCAAATTCTTTTGTTTTTATATAGGCTTTATAACCTCCTTTTCTAAAACCTCCTAGAGATCCGCCAAGATAAACATAACTTATGTCTTTAGCTATAAGGGCTTTTAAAATGAGGAAATTTCTTTGAAAATGGAAAGCGAAAATCAACTAAAATGTTGATTTCATATACTTTTAAAACTTCA
>JAVZFM010000007.1:0-20544 GCA_038872815.1 Bathyarchaeia archaeon | reverse complement strand
AGATCTATCATGATTATATCAGCTTTTTTTCCAGGCTCAATAGAACCAATTTCATTTTCTAAGCCTAAAGCTTTTGCTCCATTTATTGTTGCCATTTCTAAAACTTGCTCAGCTGTAATTGATAAAGGATCTAAATTAGAAACTTTTTGAAGTAAAGCGGTAAACTTCATAACAGAAAACATATCTTGATTATTATTACTTGCAGGGCCATCTGTAGCCAATGCTACATTTACTCCATTTTTAATGAGCTTTTGTATAGGAGCTACACCACTAGCAAGATACATGTTGCTTACTGGACAATGAATATGATGCGCTTTAGCAATTGCCATTAGTTTTATTTCTTTTTCATTTATCCAAATCCCATGAACTACGTGAAACCTTTCATTTAACACGCTTAAATCATCAAGAAATTCTACTTCTCTTTTCCCATAATCTTCTAAAGTTGATTTAACTTCTTCAGGGCTTTCAGCTATATGCGTATGGATTGGCACTTTATACTTATCTGAAAGCCTTTTACATTCTAAAAATAGATTTGGACTACAATTAAAAATAGCAGTAGGCCCTGGACAAACCTTTACTCTTCCTTCAGGATCTTTATTCCATTTTTTCATTAATTTTTCAGTAAGCTTAATTTCTTCTTCAGGAGTAAACTGGAAAAGATAATCTGGTGTTTTCAAAATTTCACATCTTTTAGTCTTTTCTTTTATGCCTCTTGCAACGATTCCTCTAATTCCTGTTTCTTTCATGGCTTTGATTACGCTATCTATGGCTTCTTCGCTAGTATTTATATGATGATTATCTAAAACACATGTAGTTCCAGTTTTTATCATTTCTATACATCCTAAGTATGCTCCAGCTTGAACATCTTTTACAGAAAGCTCTTTTGCAACTGGATAAAGCATTTTGCTAAGCCATCCAATTAACTCCATATCATCTCCAGGTCCTCTAAGCAGGTCTTGGAACATATGGGTATGCGTATTGATTAATCCAGGCATAACTATTTTTCCTTTAGCATCTATTTCTATATCTGCAGAGAAGTGCTTTGAAGTAAACTCATTGCCTTTTAAAACTTCTACAATTTTATTTCCTTCTATTACTACTGATCCATTACGCAAAATTCTTCTGTTTTTATCTAAGGTTATTATTATTCCATTTTTTATGATTATGTTTGCCATTTTAAATCAACTTATTCCTTTTCCATATATCGATAGATGCACTTAAAGCTTCTTTTAAAACTAATTCTTCATTTAAAGTATTCGATTTTCCATTCTCTATTATTATTTTCCCATCAACTATTACGGTATCAACACAATCTTTGCTTCCTAAATACAATATTTGAGAAGTTAGGTTTTCTGGAAGTATTAAAGTTGGGGATTTTAAATCCAATATGATTATATCAGCTTTTTTTCCAGGCTCAATAGAACCAATTTCATTTTCTAAGCCTAAAGCTTTTGCTCCATTTATTGTTGCCATTTCTAAAACTTGTTCAGCTGGTAGAACTCCTGAATCTTTCAGTACTCCTTTATGAACTAGAAAAACTGATCTTAAATTTTCAAACATATCTAAGAAAAATCCATCATTTCCAATGCTAACATTTATTCCTTCATCGATCATTTTTGGAATTGGAGAAATTCCAACGCCAACCTCCATATTTGTTTGTAAATTATGAGATACATTTACGTTGTATTTTTTGAAAAGTTTTATTTCAGGTTCAGTTGTTTGAACACATTGAGCTGCTAGTAAGTTTGGTCCAAGAAAGCCTATATCGGCTAAATATTCTACAGGAAACTTTCCATAATGCTTCTTGCTATATTCAATATCATAAGTGCTTTCCTCTATATGCATAAAAATTAATGCATTATTTTCATCAGCTAACTTTTTTGTAAGCTTAAGCAATTCAGTGGAGCATGTATAAACAGTATGTACGCAAAAAGCTCCTTTTACAAGGCTTTCTGGGTTTTTATTTTTCTTTTTTATGAATTTTAAATTCTCTTTAACGCATAGCTCAGCATTTTCTTTACTTATTCTTTCAGTAGCTTCTTGAGCTATAATCCCTCTTATACCAATTTCTTCAAAAGCTTTAGCTTCATATTCTAATACTCCAGGTAAAGCATTTGGAGCCTCCATTGTATCAGCTATACATGTAATTCCTGATTTTGCCATTTCTAAACAAGCTGATTTCGCCAATGCATAAACATTTTCCTTAGTTAGCTTGTCTTCTAGTAAAGGCCACCACCATTCACTAAGTATTTGGTAAAAAGAAGCGGGATATGGAATTGGAGCTGGCATACCAAAACTTGCTCTTCCATGAGTATGACAATGAGTACATATTAATCCAGGCATAACTATTTTTCCTTTAGCATCTATTTCTATATCTGCAGAAATGCTCTTTTTCTTGGATATTTCGTCAACTTCTAAAATACGATTCTCTTCTATAAGCACATACCCATCCTTAACTATTTCTCTTTTTTTATTCATAGTTAAAATATAGCAATTTTTTATGAGGATTTTTTCCAAATGGCTTAACCCCCACATTATTAAATTACAAAATTTTATTTAAAAACTTTGTACCAATTATAACAAGGTGGAAGAGATGAAAGTGAAAGTAAAATATTATGGTTATTTACAAGAAATAGCGGGAAAAAACGAAGATGAAGTTAAAGTTTCTAAAGCTATAGATTTAATCGATTTATTCGATCTATTACCATCAAAAATAAAAGAAGTATGCATAATTAATGGAAAAAAAGTTAATCCAGCTATAAAAATTTTTAAAAATGGGGTTGAAATAAAAAATATGGATTTTGCAAATACAAAAGTTCAAGATGGCGATTTGATTCAGTTGTTGCCTCCTATAGGAGGTGGATGAATAGCGTTCATTTAGCAAATACTAAAAGCTTTTTATCTTTGTAGCATAGTTTAATCTTTTTTCTTGCCCTAAAGTAATTAGTGGGACAAAATGAAGCACATCGGCTGGGCAATATTTAACGCATTGGGGATCCCCATCACAAAAATCGCATATCAAAGGCAATTTAATTGCATCATGCCAAGAAATAGCTCCAAACGGACATGCTAAAACGCATGATTTACAGCCTATACAAATGTCTTTATTCACTTTTATAAGTCCTGTATTTTCATCCTTATTTATGGCTTTAAGTGGGCGTGTTGGACAAATATCTACACAAGGCGGATTTTCACATTGTTTGCAAAGAATTGGAACGCTTAATCCTTCTTTATACTTGTTGAATACTCGAATTCTTGATAAAGAGGGATTAAACTCTTTATGCTTTTTAAACGAACATGCAAGCTCACATATTCTACAATTAGTACATTTTTCAGGACTAACTGAAATTGCCATTTTCAAGTTCTTTTACCTCTTGTATGTTTTAATATAAATTAAATTTTTATATTAAAAGCTTTTTAAATTTTTGGGTGCGCTATTCGGCTTTATCAACTTCTCATGCATGAAAGCTATAAACCTTAACGCTTCCATAATTAATAGGCTTATAACCCCTACATATGTTATGCTAAATTTGGAATAAGCTAATTCTATGCATGTAATCTAGACCATTTGCACATTAAATATTTTGATGATTGTTTTCCATATTTTAAGCCTGGATACTATTAAAAAATATAGACAGATATTGTTGGTATTGATAGCGTTACGTCTTGAGGTACTAAGTAGTTCTTTTAATTGGCCTTGCTCTTGGCCACTGATTATAAATTTATATATACAAAGCAAGAAAGTAAATATTCATGCAAATAATGACTTTTCCAGAAAAGTGTACAGGTTGTAGAGCTTGTGAAGTTGCTTGTTCTTTTCATCATAAAAAAGTCTTTAAACGTAAAATTTCAAGCATACAAATCAAACGATTTGAGCGAGAAGGAGATATTGAAATAATAATTTACAAAAAGGCTGAGGATGAACGTCAACCATGCGACTTATGTGTTGGAGAGATTGAGCCTCTTTGTGTGAAATTTTGCTTCACAAAAGCTTTAATTGGGGGATAAAATTTGCAAGAAATTTATGCTTATGCTGGAAAAATATTAAGGATAAACTTGTCTAACGGGAAAATTTTAGAGGAACCTACATCGAATTATACTGATAAGTTCTTAGGAAGTAGAGGAATAAACCAATGGATACTTTACAATGAAGTTAAGTCAAGTATTTGGCCACTTGACCCAGCAAATCGCATTATTTTTGGTGCTGGTGCTCTTGTTGGGACTCTTGTTCCTGGAGCTTGTAGATATAGCGTAGATGCAAAAAATCCTCTTAGTGGAGGTGTAGGTTCTTCTAATTCAGGAGGCCATTTTGGTCCTGAATTGAAGTTTGCTGGTTATGATCATATAGTTATACAAGGAAAATCTAGGAAGCCATGTTATATATGGATAAACAATGGTCATGTTGAAATTAAGGATGCTTCTCATTTATGGGGAAAAACAACATGGGAAACTGAAGATTTAATTAAAGAAGAATTAGGTGAAGATATACAGATAGCGAGCATAGGACCAGCAGGGGAAAATTTAGTCAGAGGCGCATGTATAATAAACAATGGAGAGCGAGCTGCAGGAAAGTGTGGAATGGGTGCTGTGATGGGTTCTAAAAATTTAAAAGCAATAGCAGTTAAAGGAGATAGAGAAATAAAAATAGCTCATTCTAATAGATTTATCCAAATAGTAGAAGAAATATTGAAAAAGCTTATAGAAGATAGAGTAATGAAAAAGTATGCTCAATATGGCTCCCTATTTCTTTTAGAGGCAAAAAATGAGATAAGCGCTAACGTTGTACGTAACTTTCAAGATGGTTTTTGGGATCCTGAAAAAGTAAAAAAGACAAATGCAGAGAAGTTAGTAAGCTATTCAAAAAGAAGATTGGCTTGTTTTAATTGCCCTATTCATTGTAGCTTTTATCTAGAAGTTAAAGAAGGCCCTTTTGCTGGAACCAAAGGAGAAGGATTTAAATTTAATACATTAACCAATTTTGGACCAAGATTGGACATAGATTATCCACCAGCTATAATAAAAGCCCATATACTTTGTAGCCAATTAGGACTCGATGTAGACACTACTAGTGGCGTTATTGCGTGGGCAATGGAATGTTATGAAAAAGGAATTCTTAATAAAAAAGATAGTGATGGGCTTGAATTAGAATGGGGAAACTATGAAGTTGTTCTTGAACTTATAAAAAAGATAGCTTATAGAGATGGATTTGGAGATTTACTTGCTGAAGGAAGTTGGAGAGCATCAAGAATAATTGGTAAAGGCTCCGAAAAATATTCAATGACTATAAAAAAGCAAGAGCTTTATGAAGAGTTAAGGACTGCTAAAGCTTGGGCGCTTGGCTCAATAGTTTCAACAAGAGGCCCCTGTCATTTAAGAGGTTCCCCAGCTATTGAGTTTATGAATTTAACTAGAGAGGAGGGGAAAAAATTCTTTAAAATTCCTACTGCAGGTGATAGAAAAGAATATGAAGGAAAAGCAAAGCTAGTGATATTCTTTGAGAATTTTAAAGCCATAGTGGATTGTATGGGAATATGCTATATATTAACGCAATGGGTTTCCCCTTACTTGATTGATTTAAAAGACATTTCAGAACTTTATTTCGCTGCAACAGGTATATCGTTATCGGTTAATGAACTATTAAGAATTGGAGAAAGGATTCAAAATTTAGAAAGAGCTTTTAACATAAGAGAAGGTTTTAGTAAAAAGGATGATAGGCCTCCTGAAAGATTTTTTAAGCCAGTGAAGTCTGGACCAGGAAAAGGTGATCGACTTAAAGAAGAAAAGTTTGAGCAAATGCTAATTGAATATTATAAGTTAAGAGGTTGGAACTCTAAAACAGGTTTACCAACAAGAAAGAGACTTAAAAAACTTGGGTTAAATGATGTAGCTAATGAATTAATGAATCTTATTAAAGATAAAAACTAAGAAACACTTAATCGACTTTAATCTTATAAAAGACTTGTTTTTCATAGTTAAAAAAGGTTGAGTTGTTTTTGTAAGTTTTATTTGCTTATGGCAAAAATTCAGGATGAACTTTCTCGATTAATGGTTCTCCTTTAGCCACTTTTTCTTCATAATATTTCAAGAACTTCTCCGTCCATTTGTGTGCATTCTCAATTATTTTGCTTTCGTCGAGATGAAGTACTTTCCTGTCACGCATAAGTAACTTGCCATCCACGATAACATCTGATACATCATTTCCAGATCCATTGATTGTTAAGAGGGTTAGTAGAAATGATGATGTTGGCGGAAATAATCGAGTATTCTCTTTTAAATTTAAGGTGATTATGTCTGCTTTTTTACCTACTTCAATTGTTCCTATGTCTTTTTCTAAGTTTAATGCTTTAGCACCTCCTATTGTAGCCATTTCGAAAGGCTGCCAAGGAAGAAGGCCTCGTGGTTCTCTAGGCATAATGTTATGGATCTCCGATACTATACGCATTACATTGAAAAGATCGTTAGTTGGCATATCTGTTCCTAATCCAACTGTTACACCTTCTGCAAGCATTTTAGGTACCCAAGCAACATTCCCAAGTATGGAATTTGTTAATGGACAATGCGCTACTTTAGTATCGGTTTCTTTATACAAAGCTATCTCTTCTGCATTTAATATACAACTATGGAAAAAGATGCTTTTTGGGCCCATCAAGCCTAAGTCATAGGTCCGCTTTATTTCGCCTTGTGGCCATACTTGGTCAGCACGTTGCTTTTCATCTACTGATTCTGCAACATGGGTAGCAAGCCCAACATCGTATTTCTTAGCAATCTTTACACATTCTTTCAAAAACCATTCATAACAGTTATAAGTGGCAGAAGGGTGTACACGAAATCTAATTCTTCCTTCAGCTGCCCCATTCCATTTTTTGATTGATTCCTCAATATTACGCAATGCATCTTCAGGACTTTTAGCATCTGGAAGACGAATGCTAGTGATCAGTGTTGGAGCTACTTCAACACGTAATCCTGAATCAATAGCAGCTTTTGCAGAAGCATCTGGAAACATGAATGCATCGCAACATGTTGTAGTTCCATGCTTTAATAAATTTAAAAAGCCAAACATTTCCATATCATATGTACTTTCTTCAGACATCCAAACATAAGCAGGCCAAACAACGCGTTCTAAAGCATCAGCAATTCCAGTTAATGGTGACTTTAAGTATCCAAATAAAGCGAACATATGAGCTTCACCAATATGGGTATGGGCATCGACAAGGCCAGGCATAACGATTTTATCTTTAGCATCGATTACAATATCAGCATCTTTTCGTATGCTTTCAGTAGAACCTACTTCTTCAATTCTATTTCCTTCTACATAAACTGCTCCATTCTCTAAAATTTTAAATGGAGAGCATATTAAAAAACGCGCATTCTTAATTAAAATACTTTTCATAAAAATCCATACCTCCAAAATCTGTATTTGAGGGAATTGAATATAAAAGTTTTTCGCTAATTTATTGATTAAATATATGATTATTCATCATAGTTTTAATGAAGAAAACTATCTTAAGCTAAGGGTACCTGTTTCAGTTGGTAATAAGAATGCGCATGATGTCATTTAGAACCATTTTAATTCATAAAACTTAGAAAATACTTAAATAGTTTTTACGATAAACTCCTATTCAAGGTGTATTCTAACATGATAGACCAAAACAATAATAAAATCATTGATGAATTAATAAACGCAATTGTAGATGGAGATGAAGAAAGCTCGAAAAAATTGGCTGAAAAAGCTATTTTAGCTGGCATAGATCCAATAGAAATAGTTAAGAAAGGAATTCAAAAAGCAGCAAGTATAGTTGGAGATAAATTTCAAAGATTTGAAATATTTCTTTCTCAATTGATTCTATCTGCTAATGCAATGAAAGCAGTAATGGATACAATCTTGCCAAGAATAAAATCAAGCGAAATGAAAGAATCTATTCTTGGAAAAGTAGTAATAGCTACAGTACAAGGAGATATTCATGATATTGGTAAAAACCTTGTTTCAGCATTTTTATCAGTTAATGGATTTGAAGTTCACGATTTAGGCGTAGATATACAAGCGAAAAAGATCGTAGAAGAAGCTGAAAACTTTAAAGCAGATATAATAGCTATGTCAGCTTTGTTGACTAATTCTTTACCATTTATAGCTGATACTATAAAGCTTCTTGAGGATTCTAATTTAAGGGATAAATACTTTTTAATAGTAGGTGGGGGCTCAGTTACTCCAGAGTTTGTTTTAAGCGTAAAGGCTGATGGATATGCTAGATATGGCGATAATGCTCCAAAGCTTTGTAAAAAGCTTATAGAAAGCAAAAGTATTCCTCCATTAAGCGAGCCAGTAATAATGGAATAGGTGGAAAATCATGTTTGCTTCTATACAAGCTCTATTAGAAATTTTAGATAGAGCAAACACTGGTCCAGTATGTAAAGCAATTGATTGGGATTCTAAATTAATTCCAAGCGAGGCTATGCGTAAGCTAAAAGAACATGGTTTATTAAAAACCTTTAATCCAGAAAATCCAATCAATACTGATAATGGCTTAGCCAATGAATTCTATAAAGCTGGGTATGAATTAGCTATAGAGTTAGGCATGTATTGCCCAGATACTGAAAGAATAATAAAAATAAGCGAAGAAGAGTTGAAAGAATCCATTAAAAATTCTTTAAGTGAAATAAAGCTAGGTGAAGGCTTAGATGAAGTTATAATGAAGCATAGAAAACCAGAAGATCCTTTTAAGCCTTTATGGGTATCTCCTCTTGCAGAACTTGTTACTGAAGAATACTATATAATGATAACTCAAGGAATAGTTCAAAATCGTGAAGTCGATATTTTGCAAGGATGTTCCCTTGAAACTATATTTGGAAAGCCAATAAAAGCAGGAACTCCTTATGAAACTTTAGCTGGATTTTATAATGCTAAGTTAACAAAAGAAGCTTTATGGAGAGCTGGTAGACCTGGAATGCCATGTGAAGCAGTTATGGTGAGTCCAACAGTTTTTGGACAGCTTGGGGGATTTGGAATTCCAAATGGATTCGATCCCAAAAAGGATATAGCCTTAGTACTGTTGCCACCTGAGCTTAAAACAACTTATATGGCTTTCCATAAAATAGCTCATGCAATAAATTGTGGAAGTAAAATCTATGCAGGCTTTGAATCTTTTGTAGGAGGGTATGCTGGGCCTCCTGAAGCTACAGCAATAGTTGCTATTGCAAACATGCTATTATCTCCTATAATTCGAAAGGCTACTTACTTTGGAGTAGCAATTCAAGATATTAGATGCGGAGGCAATTCTAATCGTGAAGGAGTATGGACAACTAGTATTATTCAACAAGCATTAAGCATGAATACAAACTTGCTTTCAAATTCTGTAACTACTGAGCTTGCAGGTCCATGTACAGAAATGCTTTTGTACGAATGCGCTGTAACAGCCATGAATGATTCTGTATCAGGTGTAAGCGTTTCTAGAGGTCCTAGAACACTTACCGGCAGGTATGCTAATCATATTACGCCTTTAGAATGCAAGTTCGGTGGAGAAGTAGTTAAAGCATGCGCAGGAATGAAGCGAAGCCATGCAAATGAAATCGTAAAGGCAATAATGCCAAAGTATGAAGAAAAGCTTAAAAATCCACCTAAAGGAAAACCTTTTCAAGAATGTTACGATATAAAAGCCTTAAAGCCTTCAAAAGAATGGCTTGAAATTTACATTAATGTAAAAAAAGAGTTAATAGAATTAGGATGCCCAATTCCATTATAAGCTAAAGGATTTTCTTTATCCAACGATGGCATCTTCTATAGAACCTATTTCAGGAGTTCCAGGTATTCCAATTAATGGAATTTTTAACCTTCGCCTCTTAAGTTCTTCATCTAAAACCTCCATAAATACTTCATTTTCTTTTTCTTGAGTTTGGTAATTTGTGTGGAATAATTCCTCCCCAATTTAGATGTTTAGGAGTAACGTTTACTCCGCAAGAGGGGCTTCTATCTATTCCTAAAATTGCAACTATTTTATACCGTGGCTTTTGTAATCTTTTACTTGATCTAACACGCTATCTATTATCTTTTTACAATGCTTCCTAAATGCAGGGGTATTGTATTGTTCTTTGACGTATTGCCATCTACCAATCCCTAGATAAGTTGTTTCTGGACATGGCATTTGAATTACTCCTAAATCATTTTCGATAAAAACTTTACTAATGGAATATTCATTGCTGGATAGCTTGCTATCCCGTAAACTTTTGAGTTTTGATTGATTATACAATGCGAAACAATTATAATTTTTTACTTCTTTTTATCTTCCATTGCTCTCACCTTTAACCTATTATTGGGTCGACTAATTTAAAATTAATAACATCTATTAAGCCTTTATCTGAAATTCCATAAGCCGGTATATAGGCAAGCGGTATAAAGGATAAAGTCATAAATGGAGATCTTAGCTTACATCCCAATTCATAGGTTATTTTTATCAATTCTTCAAGCTTTTCTTTAAGCTCATTTACTGGTTTATTGGCTAATAACCCCCCTATAGGTAATTCAAGTATTCCCAAACATTCTTCTTCTTTCACGATCGTTAATCCACCTTGCATATCTGCTATAATGTTTACAGCTTTAGCCATGTCTTCATTATTCGTTCCTACAACAACTATGTTATGATGATCATGCGCTATAGATGAAGCTATAGCACCATTTGATAAGCCAAACCCGTTAACAAAAGCATTTGCAATGTTTCCTGTTGCTTGATGTCTTTCTACTACTGCTATTTTGAGTATATCATTTTCAATGTCTGGCAGGACTTTTCCATCTTGAACTTTTAAAAAAGCTGTTTTTGCTTCCTTTAGCAAAGTTCCATCTTTTATACCTATAACTCTAACTTTTACACTTTTTAACTCTTTTTTAACAAAGAGTTCAAAGTCGCTTGCGCTTACTTTCCTTTTTAGCTTAAAAGTTTTCATTAAGAACTCTGGATAATCAGGTGGTTTAAGCTCTATAATCATTTTTCCGTTTTTAGAAACTAGATTTCCGTTAGCTATAGTGGCCTCAATATTTAATTCCCTTAAATTATTGACTATCAAAATATCTGCATATCTACCTGGAGCTATTGTTCCAACTTTTAATTCCAAATTGTAATGTTCAGCTGGATTTATTGTAACCATTTCTATAGCCTTAACTGGATCTACACCTTCTTCAATAGCTCTTCTAACCTTATAATCCATATGTCCAAGCTTTACTAAATCGATAGGATCTTCATCATCAGTTACTAGCATACAATGCCTAGAATTTATCTTTTCTTCAGTGATAACTTTTATAACTTCTTTTAAATCCGTAGCTACAGAGCCTTCGCGAATCATTAGGTCTATTCCAAGTCTAACTCTTTCTAAAGCTTCATTTTTACGCGTGGCTTCATGATCAGAGCTAATACCCATAGAAAGATAAGCTTGTAATTCGTTTCCGAGTAAAGCAGGCGCATGTCCCTCTACAGTCCTTTTATTTTTCATTGCTAAGTCTATTCTCTTAATTATAGATTCTTCATATCCAAGTATGTGAAATGGTTGTACCTCTGATAGCCCGACAGATTCTTCCCATGAAAGAGCATCTTTTATTTCCTCAAACTCTAATTTCGTTCCACTGCTTCCAAACATAGGATCAAAGGGCAGCTCAGAAGGGACATTCAAGAAAACTTTTAAAGATGTTTTTTTAGCTTCTTCAAGCATGAACTTTATTCCTCTAAACCCAGTAACAGCCCCTATTTCATGTAAATCAGAGATTATAGATGTTGTTCCTTTTGGCAAAACAGCATTAGCAAAATGGGTAACACTCATCATACTACTCTCAAAATGAATGTGCGCATCTATAAACCCTGGAATTATATATTTTCCATGCGCATCAATTTTTTGGGTTTTAGGCCCTATAAGTCCTTCAACTTTTCCAACAAAAGCTATTTTTCCATTTTTTATTGCTATATCAGTTTGATAGATTTCTTCAGTATTTACATTTACCAGCTCTCCACCAACTATCACCATATCAGCAAAGCTTTTTCCTAAACAAACATTCATTAACTCTTTTTCCAAAAGGGCTCTCCTCAAATGAGTTTTATCCCATACATAATTAAGATTTGTATACTTATGATTTAAGATTTTTCGTTTAAACTTCTCTTTCATAAGGAATACATAGAGCTGCTGGTGCTATGACTCTTTTTTTTATCAACATCAATAAAGCTAAAATAGTAACAACGTAAGGCAACATCAGTAAGAATTGATAAGGAATAACAATCCCTAAAGCTTGAAAAGAAATTTGAAGAGAATCCATAGTTCCAAATAATAAAGCGCCAAGTAGAACACCATAGGGCTTCCACCTTCCAAATATTACTATTGCTATTGCTATAAAGCCACGCCCAGCAGTTAAGTTATCGACAAACGTTCCTAAGGATCCTATACTTAATGATGCCCCCCCAAGCCCAGCTAATGCGCTACCCAAGATAACTGTCATATATCTCGCCTTGTATACATTTACTCCTAAAGTTTCAGCAGCTTTAGGGTTTTCACCAATAGCACGTATCTTCAAGCCAAAAGTAGTTTTGTTTAAAACAAAGTCGCATGCTAAAACTGTTAAAAATGCAATATAAACTAAAATATTTTGTTGAAATAAGATTTTTCCTATGTACGGTGCCTCACTTAAAATAGGGATTTTAATATTTTTTAAAACGTCTAAGCGAGGGTAAGATTCAAAAGAATGAAAAGCTACTCTGAATAAAAGACTGCTTAAGCCTGAGCCTAGAATCCATACTCCAATCCCTGTTACTATTTGATCCTTGCGCAAAGTTACCGTAAAAAAAGCTATGAATAAGCCCATAAGAGCACTAGCTATTAAAGAAAGAATTATTCCCAGATAGAGGTTATTTAATGAAAATGCAATCCAAAATCCGGAAAAAGCCCCAATAAGCATTACGCCTTCTAAGCCTAAATTTAATACTCCTGAACGCTCAGCAAGTACTTCTCCTAAAGCAGCAAAAAGGATTGGCGCTGACATATGAACAGTTGTACTTAGAAGCTTTAATAAAAATTCTTGAGTAAAAATCTCAAGCATATAAAAATCGCCATTTCCTGCGAATAGAAAGCCCCCCGCATAATGCTGAAAGTATTACTAATCCTTCAATCACATATATGAGTACTACAGGAATGCCTGTAGTACGCTGCATAGATTCAGCTCCAACCATTAGAGCAGCAAAAAGAATGGAGGCAAAAATCGATGCTAAAGGATTAAGCTTTCCTAGAAGAGCTACAGCAAAGGCTAAATATCCATATCCTGGTGAGATATTCTCGAGTAAATAACGATGAACTCCACAAACTTCTCCCAGTCCAGCTAAACCAGCAAACCCTCCACCTAGAACCATGGAAAGGATTATAATATTCTGTACTTTTATACCACCATACAAAGCGCATTCTTGACCACTGCCTACAGCCTTGAATTTATAGCCTAAAGTTGTTTTAGAAAGGATTATGTAAATCAAAATCGAGCAAAAAATCGCTATAAAAAATCCAGCATGTAAACGAGTTCCAGGGATTATTTTTGGCAATTGTGCTGTAGAAGGAATTATTGGAGTCCTATGAAAAATTGCATTAGGATCTTTTAAAGGCCCTCCTACAATATAACTTGCAAAGTATATTGCAATAAAGTTCATCATCAATCCAATTAGTATTTCATTTATTCCAAATTTAGCTTTTAAGAATCCTGGAAAAAAAGCCCAAAAAGCACCAGCTAAAAAACTGGATAATGCTATCAAAGTTATGTGTAATCCATAGTATGATTGAAAATTAAACGATGCCAACGCAGCAGCAATTGCACCCATATAAATTTGTCCTTCAACCCCAAGATTTATGCATTTGCATTTGAAGGGGATTATTATTCCTATTGTAGCCAATAAGATAGGTGTTGCCCTTACAAGAGTTTCAGAGAAACTGTATAGACTACCAAAAGCTCCTTCAAAGAGAGCATAATAACCTATAATTGGATTATTCCCTATAAGAAGAATTAAAATTGCTCCTATGAGAAATGCAAAAAAGACTACTAAAATAAAAGAAAAAATTTGAACTAGCAATTGGTTTTCTTTTTCCATTTTCAACATTCTCTTAGAGATGTCAAATCGCTCTGGAAGTTTACAATAAGTCTATTCATTGTAAAGAAATTGGGGTGGTTATTATTCAATCAGTAGTTGGTTCATAAATGGCTGGCACAACTATTTTTCCATTAATAATATTTTGTCTAATTTCATTGACCTTATCTTGGATATTCTTCGGAACTTTTTCTGGGATGACTTTAAAATCTATAACGCCTTCAGCAATACCTGGTCTACGGGTTTCTCCTTTGAACGTTCCATCTATGATGCTTTTTACAACACCTTCCAATATTATCTCGAAGTTTAAGTAAATACTTCCAATTGTAATATCCTTAGATAATTCATAATGATCTTGCGTCTCAGCAATGTAATAAACGCCCCTTGCTCTAGCTGCCTCAATCGCTCCAAGAGCTGTTAAATCAGCCCATGAAAGAATTACATCAGCTCCAGCATCGATTTGAGTTAAAGCAGCGCTTTTTCCTTTCTCAGGATCTATCCATGTACCGGTATAAACCGTGAAAAACTTTACGTTTGGATTAACAGATTTTGCTCCAAGCTTAACGGCCTCAACTATCGCAACTACAGGCGGGTAGGGCTCACCTGAAATTATGCCTATTTTGTTAGTTTTTGTAACTAAACCCGCAAGTACTCCAGCTAAGTATGACATCTCTTGCCACTTCACGTCAAATGCTATAAGGTTTTTCTCACTAGCTCTGGCTCCAACTGTCATAAAGTATAAATTAGGATAATCTTTAGCAACTCTAGGAGCTGCTTCTTCATACTCTCCACCATGGCCCCAAATTAAGTCAAATTTCTTTTCAGCATAATCTCTTAAGACTCTTTCGATATCTGGATAATTAACATGCTCTGTATAAGCAATTTCAGCATTGTACTTTTCACCCACTTTCTTTAAAGCCTCATAGCCAAGATGTGGCCAGCCAGGATCCTTTACCAATCCAGAAATGCATAAGGCTATCTTCAACTTTTTAGGAGGTGGAGTTGGCGGTATTGTAGAGTAGTAATACCATATACCAGCGATTATTATAATCGCAATTATCACTATTACAATTGCTATTTTTGCCATTTTCAACATGATTCACCTATAATATTTTTTATTAAAACCCCTTTAATAGGTTTGTATAATGAAGTTTCTGATATTTAAGGTTTTATATAGAAGTTTTTGTTTTAAAGATTGCTCATCTACTGGATGTGTATTTTAACTCTGATTTTTTGTAAATGGATAGCTTTGGCCCCTCTAGATTTGTTGATGAAATTCTTTAGTGCCGATTTTACTATTTGCAAAATGTTCTACATTATTCAAATAGCAATCAATGCATGTATTGTTGAATTTTCACTACTTTCTCATTACATTCTTTCATAATGTATTATGTATTATTATGTACGCATACTTTCCATTTTTTAAGTATATCACATAAAGATTAAGTTTTATATATTTTAAGTCTTTATTTTTCCTTAGGAGGAAGAATTATTGGTAGATTTAGATTTAATAAATGTTGGGGTTGGAAAAAAGGAAGCAAGCTTAGCTATAAAAAATGGAAGGCTAGTAAACGTTTTAACAGATGAGATCCATGATGCTGATATAGCTGTTTATGGGAAAAGAATAGCAGCTATTGGAAAAATAGATCAATGTATAGGAGAAGCTACTAAAATAATAGATGCAAAAGGAAAATACATAACACCTGGCTTGATAGATGGACATGTTCATCCTGAAAGCAGTCTTCTTTCAATAACAAAGTTTGCTATGGTTGTAATTCCAAGAGGAACCACTTCTATAATGACATCCATGGATGAAATTGGAACAGTGGCAGGGTTGGCTGGGATTAGAGAAATGCTTAATGAAGCGAAAAGAACTCCTTTAAAGGTTTTTCATTGTGTACCATCAAGGATTCCATATATTCCATGGGCAGATACAACTGGAGGTGAAGTTGGAATAAAAGAAGTTAGGGAAGCTTTAAAATGTGAAGAAAGTATTGGAATATGGGAAACAACTATTCAATTGGTTTTAGGGCTTGATAAAAATGTATTAAAGGCTATAGATGAAGCTTTAAAGCGCAAAACGACTGTTCATGGACATTGTCCATTTGCTACTGGAAGCATGCTAGCAGCTTATTTAAGCGTAGGGATTAGATCAGATCATGAAGCTTTCAACGTTGATGAAGCTTTAGAAAAAGTTAGGAATGGATTAAAAGTTATGATAAGGGAAGGCTCTGTAGCTAAGCAAATTTCTGATCTTATAAAAATAGTTACAAAGCATGGAGTAAACTCTAGAAATGTAATGCTAATAACCGATGATGTTGATGCTGAAGATTTAGTAAAGCTTGGACATATGGATCATCTTGTTAGAAGAGCTATTGAAGAAGGTGTAGATCCAGTTAAGGCTATAGAAATGTGTTCTTATAACACAGCTGAAGCCTATAGAGTTGATCATTTAGTTGGTTGTATAGCTCCAGGTAGATATGCAGATATACTTCTAGTTGATGATTTAAAAAGCTTTAGACCTCAATTGGTAATAGCTAATGGAGAAGTAGTTGCAAGCGATGGAAAAATGCTAAAGGCTATAGAGCCGCCAAAACGTTCAAGAAGACTTCTTAAAACATTCCATTTAAAAAAGCCTATAAAAGCAAATGATTTAGTTGTTAAAACTGATCCTAAAGCTAAAAAAGTAAAAGCAATTTCTATGCAAGTTCCTCCAGATATACCAATAAGGTTTAAAAGAGAAGTTATGCTAGAAGTTGAGAATGGTATAGTGAAACCAGATGTCGAAAATGATGTATTGCATATATCGGTTGTAGAAAGGCATAAAAGAACTGGTAATAAATCAACAGCTTTTATAAGTGGGTTTAATCTAAAATCAGGAGCAATAGCTTCTTCTCAAGCTCACGATAGCCATAATATAGTTTGTATAGGAACGAATGGTGAAGATATGGCTTATGCAATCAATCATATAGCAAGCATAAATGGAGGTCAAGTAGTAGTAAAGGATAAAAAAGTGGTTTATGAGTTACCTTTGCCTATTTGTGGTTTAGTAACTGATCTTGATGCAGAAAAGTTAAGCGAAGAAGAAGAAAAATTGAATAAGGCTGTTCATGATCTTGGATGTAAAATAGCTAGACCATTTATGTTCTTAGTATTCATCTCTTTAGCTGCAATTCCAGAATATGCAATAACTGATAAAGGGTTCGTAGATGTAATAAACAATAAATTCATTAATCCTATAATAGAAATAATTAAGTAAGTTAAAATCACATACTTGCCATTTTGCGCAAAAATATGGTTGTTAAAAATAATTAAATTTGGCTTTAAACTGAAATAACTCCTTTAGGCCCATAAATTTTTCTATTGCTTTTAAAAATTCATTTTTTCTTTAGCTTTTCCCATAGAATCAACATTAATAATGATCTAGAAACTCCAACTCTAAAAGTAGCTTAGTGTAAAAACTGTATATAAGTATGAATTAAGGTATATTATATAGTTTCACTAGGCTTTTTAAATGAAAGCAAATATACTAAGCATAGTTTAATGTTTATATTGGAACATATGCTTGGAATAACTGTAAAAAAGCTATTCCATGCAAGAGCTGGGGCAAACAAAAAACTGAAAAGGCTGTCTGAAACCGCATAATAAGAATAAATTACTTAAGATTTTAAATCCGTCTTTATTCTCTCTATTAATTCTAACACTTTATCTTTTATTGAATCCCTTATTTTCCTAGCTTCTTCAAGAGATAAATTCGCTGGATCCAGTGTATTCCATTCCTCAATATATCTTGCGTATACTATTGGGCATAGCGCTCCACTGCAGACTATCACTGCCATATCTGCTTTTTCTTGAAGTTCTCTAGTTAATAGCTGTGGCTTCTTATGACTTATGTCTATACCTTCTTCAAGCATAAGCTTAACAGCATTTGGATGAACTCTCTCAGCGGGTGTTAAACCAGCGCTAATAGCCATCCAACCTTCAGGCGCAAACTTGTTGAAATATGCTTCAGCAATTTGGCTCCTAAAACTATTCTCAACACAAACAAATAAGACTGTTCCCAATTTTATTTGCCTCATAATATGTTAAGGAAAGGAGCTAGAGCTAATAAAAGTTATTGAGAAGGTTAAAAGCGAAAATAGAAATACTACTCAACAGTAAGTTGCTTACGATGATCTAAAGGAAAATTTAGAGAACTAGTCTTGATGTTGGTTCCTTTATGATTTTTGTTTAAACCATTTTTAATAGCACTCAGTTTTAGTGTTGTTGTCTCTCTGATTAAATCATCTAGGATATTCAACTAGCATCGAATCTATTAAAGATAGAGGAAGCTCAATATTGCTTCATATAGTATCCACATTTAACTATCGATGCCTTAAAAATACTTAGGACAAAGACATAAATTAGTTTTGAATCCTTACAAGTGAAATTTCATTATTGCGTTTGTGATGAACTAGGCTCGCTTTTAGGTTTCATGTATTTTATCATTCCCAATCCTGAAGTCCTCCTTACGCCAACGTTCGTTATCTCAGCCATCATTAGTAGCGTTGCTGCAGTTATTGCATGTCTATCCTTATACGCATCTTCTTTAATAGCGAATCTAACTGTTCCAATGAAGCCTGCTATCCATTTATTCGTTGTTGGGCGTTCGTATACGCGTATAGTTCTTATACCAGGATTTGGAAAGCCTGCAATCACTATGGCGCTTTTAACCCAGCGCACTGCATCCCAAACATCTAGGCTTATTCCAGAAAAAGCTGACCATAACCTAGCTAGATTCTTAAACATCAATGATGGAATCGGTAAAGGAACAGTCATACCTCTACATAGGATAGCGTATTTACATGGTTTATCGAAATGCTTTCCCTCCTTAGCAGCATGTATATACTCTGCATAGTGTGGACAACTTGGACAACATTCATAAATAGATTTCCTAAAAACTGTTGGTGTAATAAATTTTATGGCAAACTTCTTAGGCAATGGATCAACGTTAAAGGCTATATCGGAGAATCTATAAGTGTTGACTGATACGCCTATAACCTTAGCCTTAAAATTAACTAAGAAGTCTACATGTATATTGGGCTTAAGAATAGCCTCCTTGAAAATATTATTGAGTTTATCATCCATGATAGTGAATGTAACATTAGCAATCGATGGAGCTTGTAAGGCGCGATAAACAATCTTAAGATGGTGGAGTAAACTCAACAAATATATGCGAAGAAGAAAGACTTATGAAACGGCAGTATGGCGCTCCTTAACACGATAGGGCAAATATGCCAACTAAAACCAGGAAAAATAAAAGAAGATTTTAGAAAGATTTTAATTATTTAATTCTATACTGCCTAGTCCACTTTTATTTAGTGTAGACTTTTTAGGTTTCCGTTCCTTAACCGCTGTAGCAATCATGAAAGCTAAGCCAATTAAGATGATGTAAGACGCTAGAATGACGAGTTTATTAACTCTAACTGAAGATATTTCACCACCAACATATGATGGCGGCAGTGAGGGAGGTAGTGGCGCAACAAGCGTATTTTCTATAGCTGCATTACTAAAAAGCCCTTCCTCAGCGCTTATTCTTACTAAATTCGTTAAAGTTACTCCACCTGGAGTTAATGGGTTTACCCTTACAGTTATGCGAATAACCTCTGAGCTCTTAGGCTGAAGAGTTTCTAGCGTCCATTTATTATTCGTTCCAGGATCTGGCATTGGATCTGCTGATAAAAACTCCACATAACTACTATAAGCCTCAGTTACTACAACTTTTGAAGCTTCATAATCGCCAATATTCGAGTACCTTATCATGTATGTAAACTCTGCTCCAGCCTCAACAGGGTCAGGGTAATCCTCTTTTGTAATACCCAGTATTGGCGCATCCAACCTACAAAACTTTTTCCCCCCTCCAAGCCAAGTAGATGGAGTACCTTGCCAATAATATATATGCCCAGCAGCGAAGCCCAATCTATTTCCTACGTAATATCCTACAGGATAGGGAATTGAAATCATTTTCATCCAATTATTTTCTGAGATGCTGTATCTATAAAAGCCATATCCAGGATTCTCATTGACATCATTACCTCCCAAGGCAAAGATGTAATCAAAGTATTGAGGAATCCAATTTCCAACCCAAAGTAGGGATGCTCCATCTCCAACACCATTGTCTACTGGTATGCCAGGCAGCTCCTCCCAAGTATCTGTAGGAATATGATATCTGACGAAATCGTTATGCGGTTTTGTCTCCTCCCATTCACCACGCAATGCATATATATATTCTCCACCTGCCCAGACTAGCGAGGCTCCATCGTCTATGAGATTCCATCCCTGGGGTAAAGATAACGTACTCCAAGTATCGCTATCTGGATCATAACGGGCGAAGCATGCTCCATGATTTATACTACCCAGTAAAGCATAGAGTAGATTATCGTATCCTGACCAACATATAGCGTCACCAGCACCT
>JAVZFM010000006.1:0-20723 GCA_038872815.1 Bathyarchaeia archaeon | reverse complement strand
GAATTGGTTGAAGTAAACCCAACTTTTGAAAAAATTGCTTATGAAAAAGGGTTTTATAGCGAAGAGCTTATGATGGAAATAGCTAAAAAAGGCTCTATAAAAGATATAAAAGAAATTCCAGAAGATGTAAAAAGAGTATTCGTAACTACTTTTGATATAGCTCCAGAATGGCATGTTAAAATGCAAGCAGCATTTCAAAAATATGTTGATAATGCAGTTTCAAAAACTGTTAATCTTCCTTATGATTCTACTTTAAATGATGTAGAAAGAATATTTTTCTTAGCTTATGAGCTTGGCTGTAAAGGAATAACTGTTTACAGGAATCTTAGTAGAAAAGCTCAAGTCCTTAACATAGGCTCAGTAAATAAATAATTAAAAAGTTTAAAACTGATTAACCTTTTCTATTTCTGCTATTATCGTTATGTTTATTTTTTGATTTGGGTTTTGAAGCAATTTTATAAAATCTCTTGAAAAATCCTTAGCTGCCTTATTCGAATTTATCATTAAAGTTCTAGGGCAAATGTAATTGCTTTTCCTTACAACTATGCTAGTTTTATTTGTAAAAGATAAAGCCTCATTACCATACCCAATTGCTAATTCTTTAAATCCATTTGATTCCATTAAAACTTTTATTACTGTATTTTTATTACGTGCTAAGTTTTTAAATTCGTTTGATAAATCAAAAACGCTTTTAGAAGCTTTTATTGCTATTATACAATCTCCACGCTCAGTTAAAAAATTCTCTTTTGTTATTTCAAAAGTTGTTCCATGTGTTGCTTTAATTTTTTTATGTCCTCTTGCTTCTATAAGCTCTATAACTCTCAATTTTTCACTTCTAGCAATTTTATAAAAACATTTTAAGTATAAATCTTTTTATAAAGCATAAGCAAATTATTATAATGCTGATGTTTAAGCCTAGTAGAGAATCTTAAAATGGAAAATGAATCTTTTGATGAAGAAAGAAAAAAAGCAATAGAGAATTTAAAAGCTGAAGGAATTCTTAAAACTGAAAGCATAATAAAAGCTATGTTAAAGGTTCCAAGAGAAGCTTTTCTTCCAAAAAATGTAAAGCGATATGCATACATGGATACTCCATTACCAATTGGCTATGGTCAAACAACTAGCGCATTACATATGACTGCAATTTTTTGTGAATATGGTGAATTAAAACTTGGTGAAAAAGTATTAGAAGTTGGAGGCGGATGCGGTTATATGAGCTGTGTTTATGCTGAAGTAGTAGCCCCAAGCGATCAACCTAAAATTAAATGGGGTCATGTATGGTCTATTGAAATCATAAAAGAACTTTATGAATTTGCAAAGAATAATATAGAAAAAACTGGTTATGCAGATAGAGTAACTTTAATCCATGGAGATGGCTCTTTAGGGCTTAAGGAGTATTCTCCATACGATGTAATCATAGTAACAAGCGCAGCTCCAAGAGTACCTAAAGAGATGATAGATCAATTAAGCCCAAATGGTAGATTGTTAATACCTGTTGGAAGCCCTAGCTTTTACCAAGAACTTATTAAAGTGAAAAAAAGAAAAGATGGCGCTATTGAAAAAGAAAGCCTTGGAGGAGTAGCTTTTGTTCCAATGCGTGGTAAAGCTGGCTGGCAATAAGCTATAAAAGCTTTCACTTAAGAATTTTGATATTGAAATAAGGCTTAAAGTTCATTTCTTGCTATATAGTAAGGCAATAGAATGGGAAATTGAATTAATATGAAATCCAAAAACCCTAGATTATAACCTATAAAAAATCTACTTAACAATATAGTAGCAGAAATCCTTGTCCAGTTGAACTCTTATATTCTTTAAAACAAAACATTTAAACCTTTGGAAAAGCCAAGCTATATTTTGCTATAAGCTTTAATGCTTTTATTAAGTTTTCGCATCTACTCAAAAAAAGCTTCAAGGGTTTTTTTAGCTTTTGCTTCTTTAATTCCAAGCATTGCTTTATCTAAAGCATTCTTAACTCTAGTTTCGGAAAAATCTCTTTCATGGCATAAAAAGCCTATTACATCGTTTATGCTTGGAGTTTTCCACTCAAGCCTATAACTTGATGAAACTTCAGGATTCAAGAATATTTCCCTTATCTTAGTTAACTCATTAACTTCTTGGCTAATGTTAAGCTCTTTAGCAGCAAATTCAAGCTTTTTACTTTCTTTAATGATTTTTAAAGCTTTTTTTGGTCCAATTCCTTTTATTCCATCAGGATTAAAGTCTGTTCCAATCAATATACCAATATCTATAAGCTGTTCTCGAGTTATTTCAAGTTCTTTAAGGACTTTATCAAGCTCTACAAGCTCAAGTTCAACTTCAATATAAACATCTTTTCTAGGAAGTTTTCTTTTTCCGCTTAAAGTTAAATTCCTTATAAGCCTTGGAGATCCAAAAAGTAAAGAATCATAATCTTGACTTGCAACCCCCCATACATCGCCTTTAATTGCCATAAAAGATGCTTGAGCCTCACCTTCTGAAGGGGCTTGGACCCAAGGTACTCCAAGAGCATCCAATAAACGCTTAGCGTCCTCAACCATAATATCGCCTATCTTAGATGTCATTTGAGCATAACGCTTAGCTTCTTCTAAATCTCCTTTTTTTAAAGCTTCTTCATATTTTATAATAGCTTCTTCTTTTATTTTCATTCTTCTCTTTATCTCAGCTTCTTTAAGCGAAGGAGGTTTTCCATCAAAAACATAAACTGGCTTTATTCCATTTTCCAATAAGTTTACAGTTCTATAGAATAGCCCACTTAAATGACTAGTAATCCTTCCTTCTCTATCTTTTAAAGGCTCACCAGCAATTCCACGAATTATGGATAAAAACTGATAAATGGCATTGTAAGCATCTATTGCTATAGCTTTACCAGATAAATCATCTAAGGAGATTCTTTTTTTAGTTATTAAATCCCCAAGGTTAACTCCCATCGTTTAATTCACAATTTAATCTTTAAAAAACAATTATAAAAATGCATCTATTAAGCTTAAAAATAAGCAAAAATAGTCTTTAAGGTTTTAGAATAAAAGGCTAATGTATTTATAAAGGCTTGGAGTTTTTGGATTTACCTCTCCACATCTTTTACAGACTTTTACGTACTCTATTTCATAAAATCCTTTTCCATCATCTATAATATCTATGGAATTCTTCAATTTATGTCCAAATATTTCGCATACTATTTGCATTTTTGATCTCCAAGCTAGTATAATTTAAAAGGTTATATAAAACGATTATAGAGCTTTTCGATATATTGAGAATCATAATAAACCAATGCTTTTATCATAAAGATTTCAAAATGGCATGTAAGCACTCGCGAAAGCTTATAAAGCAAACTAAAGCTTATTTCTAGCATTAGGCTATTCGCTTAGAAGGAAAAAATTTATCTAGAAATGACAAATACTTATTAAAAACTAATTGGAAGTGTTTTTATTGAAGCCTTTAAAAGAATCGAGTAAAGCTTCAGGATCAGCATCAGCTATAAGAAAGTTTTTATTTGAAATAAGTTCTAAAATGCCTGATGTTATAAACCTTGGCATTGGAGAACCAGATTTCGATACTCCAAAAAACATTAAAGAAGCAGCAAAAAAGGCTTTAGATGAGGGGTTTACGCATTATACGCCTAACGCTGGAATCTTAGAGCTTAGAGAAGCTATAGCGAAAAAGCTTAAAGAAGAAAATAGAATTGAAGCAAATCCAGAAACTGAAATAATCGTTACGCTAGGTGGTATGCAAGCACTTCATTTTGCTTTATCTTCTATACTGGATAAAGGCGATAAAGTTTTAGTCCCAACTCCAGCTTGGAGTGCTTATGTTCCAGCGATAAGCATAGTTGGAGGAATTCCTATAGAAGTTAGCACAAGCGAAAAGAATGAATTTAAAGTATCTATAGAAGATCTTAAGAAATGTTTAAAGAAAAAAACTAAAGCAATCATAGTAAATTCTCCAAACAACCCAACAGGCTCTGTATTGGATAAGCATGAAATAGAAGAAATAGCTGATTTTGCTATTGAGCATGACTTGATGATAATATCAGATGAAATCTATGAAAAATTTATCTATGAAGGAGAGCATTTTAGCATAGCATCTTTAGAAGGATTGAAGGATAAAGTAATAACCATAAATGGATTTTCTAAAACTTATGCTATGACTGGTTGGAGAATTGGTTATGCGATAGCTAACGAGGATATAATTTCTAAAATGTTAAAGCATCAAATGTATGATGCAACGTGTCCTCCAGCTTTTATTCAAAAAGCTGCTATTGAAGCATTAACAGGTCCTCAAGATTCTGTTAAAATCATGAAAGAAGAATACAATAAAAGAAGAGAACTCGTTTATAAAAGATTGAATGAAATAAATGGTATTTTTGCTATTAAGCCTAAAGGCGCATTTTATATATTCCCAAGCATAAAGTCTTTTAAAATAAGCTCAGAAGAAATCTCCAAGTATTTATTGGAAAAAGCACGTGTAATGGTTTTGCCAGGAAGCATGTTTGGTGAATGTGGAGAAGGATACATAAGAATATCCTATGCAATAGCTTATGAAAAGCTTAAAATTGCTCTTGATAAAATTTCTGATGCTTTATCCCAAATTGCTATTAAGTAGGATAAACTTTTTAACTTTAATAGCAAAATAATTATAATGGTTGGGAATTAAATGGAAACTGAAAAGTTAAAAACTCAAAAAGAAGAATATTATAGAATAGATGATTTAATGGATAAAGAAGTATATGACTATGAAGCTAAAAAGCTAGGCTTTGTTAAAGAAATAATGTTTTCTAAGAAGAATGGAAGACTAGCTTTATTGATAGGTTCTAATAAAGAAAAAGAAACGCTTATTCATTTTGATGATATTTTTAGCGTGGGAGATGTAATATTACTTAAGCCAAAAGTTAAAAAACATGAAGCTCAAGTAAAAACTAGCTCTCAATAATACTTGAATAAAACTCTTGATATCCTATCCATAGTTTTTGTTAAAACTTCATCAAGGCTATTTGAATTATAGAATATATCCTTTAACATCAATACCTCGACTCCAACTTCTTTAAACCAAGAACAAAACTTAGAATCTGTTGATAAGCCTAACACTTCTACCCCATTCTTTAAAAGCTCTTTAACTTTTTCATAAGTAATTTCAGGCCAACAAAAATTAAAATCGCTTAATATAAAGCAAATCTTCTTATCTGTTTTTCCTGCTTTATTTAATTGTTTTTTTGTCCAATCAAGCCCTTTTATAAGAACAGTTCCACCTTCTGGCTGAAGCGATAATACATTAAGGATTAGTTTTTCAAGATCTTTATTTTCATCGATTTCTTTCATTATATAAAAATCATCCCTAAACAAACCTATAGCAAAAACTTCATTTTTAAAAGATTGAATTAAAGTCGATAGGATTAAATTCATAATCGAAATATAAGGTCTCATGCTTCCACTAATATCTTGTAAATAAACTATGCTCCAAAGCCTTTTCATAGAATCCCTTACTAGAATATCCTCATACTGTAAATGCTCAAGCTTTTTCCCCTGTTCATAAATGTTTTCTATAGTTTCTTCATAATCTATTGATTCAGGGTCATCGCCTATGTTGAAAGGCCTTAATAAGTAAGTTCCACTCGATCCTCTTTTTTCGCTATGTTTATGGAAATATCTTTTTCCAATTTTTATGGCTTTATGCATTAATCTTTTAAACCCCTCGCTAAAAAGATCTGTTTTTTCATTCCATTTTAATAGCCTATCCCTACCTGGTCCTCCAGAAATACCAAAAAGAAAGCTCATAAATCTTTCCCATGATTTATAGCTTATGCTTTTGTTAAAAAACATAGGAACAAATCCATAAGCCTCCATTATATCGGCCATTAGCTTCATTTTTTCAATTCCTTCAGATTTTTTCTCAAAACCTTGTTCTTGAAAACGAAAACGCTTAGGCAAATCAAAAACTATTTCTTTAGCAACTCTTTCTCCTATTTCTTGGAGCTCAGGTAAAAGCGTATACTTTGCAGCAATTATATAATGATTGGGTAGCCTTTTCCCATCTTTCATGTATAAAGCTGTTAAATAATTTGAAATAGTCTTTCTTCTTCTTAAAGATTTTAAATAATCTTCATATTCTTTTGGGACTCTAGAAGCCATTCCCTCAAAAAATTTTGTTATAAACTTTATATCCCAATCCTTAGAATTATACTTACTGATCATTTAAATCATCTAATAAATTCTTCAATAAATTCCTTCATTGCATATTCACTTCCTAGCTCATCCTTCATGTTTATACGTAAAACATAAGAAGCGCATATAACTATATCTTCATTTGTAATTCTTCCTTTTTTATTTTTTATTTCACCAAGCATACGAGCAATAGCTATACCATCCCTAATAGATGGGGAATCAAAACGTTTATCCTTTCTAGCTTTATTTATTATCGAGTATATAATTTCAAAAACATACTCTTCGATTCTATACTCAGGAGAATTCACTTTGATTATTTCTATTTCAACTTCTTTAGAAGGATAACCTAAAGGTATCCAAACTCCTATTCTATCCTTTAAGGCTTCAGAAAGCCTATAGGTTCCTCCAAGCTCAGCAGGATTCATAGCTGCTATTAAAACAAAGTTTTTATCAGCCTTTATATGGCCTAAACGTGGTATATAGTATCTTCTTTCTTCAAGAGGCGCTAATAAAGTGTTTTGGCAATACTCAGTTGCTCTATTTAATTCTTGAGCTAAGAATATTCCACCTTCAACCATAGCTTTTGATAAAGGACCTGGTATAAAAGCTTCAAGACAATATCCTTTTTTCATTGTTATTGCAGGATCAAAATAGCCTATAAGGCTAGAGGGTTTCATGGTTTCATCAAAAAAGATTTCATAAAATGGTCTTCCAGTATCTTGAGCATACCTTCTTGCTAGAAAAGATTTTCCAACTCCTGGTGGACCAACTAAAGCTGGAGTTAATCCAGCATTGATGGCATTGTCTAAAGTTTCATAAGCCTCTTTGTATTGACCTTTTAAAACTATTTGTAAACGCTCAAGTTCAACCTCAGTTGTTAAATGCTTTTTTATGACTAAAAGGCTTTCTTCCAATTCTTTTGAATTCTTTTGTTTAAAAATTCTTTCAAACAATTGCAAACCTATCACTTAATCTAAAAAACTTTGCTTTTTTAAGATTATGTAAGATTAATCCGATTATGAATTTCTATATAAACATTGCTAAAAACATAAAAAATTAAAAAATATTATAGCTTTAAGCCTACCTTCTTTTCTTAATTAATAATGCTAAAAGAATCACTATAATTGCAATTAAAACTATTAACAACAAGTTATATCCTTTAAACAAAAGCTCAAGCACGTTAAGTTGAGCTTCAGGCCTTTCTTTTTCTTGAATGATTAAGTTAACAGTAATTGAATGAGTTTTTCCACCTCCTGAAGCATATATCGTTAAAACATAAGTTCCAGCTGGAGTTAAAGATCCAGTTGCTATAGTTAATTTTGAAGAAAATGGAGGAACGTTTGAAGTTGGACTAAAAGATGCTGAAGCCTCAGTTGGCAATCCTGATAAAGCTAATTCTATTAAAGAGTCGAAGCCTCCAACAGGCTCTATATCTATGAAATAAGATGTTGATTGCGATTGAATTATTGTTTGGCTTGATGGATTAACAGAAATCTTAAAGTCTTTTTCAATAGGAGCTTTAATTATCAAAACAACCTTAGCTGTTTTAACCTTTCCGCCTCCAGAAGCTGAGATTATAAGCTCATAGGTTCCAATAGGAGCGTTTGAAAGCGTGTTAATTCTTAATATTGAAGAAAAAGTTGGATTAGCCTCAACAGGATCAAAAGCATAAGTTACTCCGCTTGGAAATCCTGACAAAGATAACAGCACTGGTTGAGCTTCTCCTTCCTTTAAAATTACTTCAATTGAATACGTTGTTGATTCTCCAGCTATTATTGTTTGAGTATTTGGATTAACTGATAAATCAAATTCAAAAGGTTTAACAATAGGACCAACTGTGAATGAAAGGCTTACTTCATTGTTTAATCTGTTAGGATCGTTATAATCATAAGGAGATGGATCAACAATCCAAGTTATTGTATGCGTACCTTCCTTAGCTTTCCAAGGAGGAGTTGATGATACAGTCATCATTAATCCAGTAGGACCTGGATAGCTAATGGTTCCTCCACTTATTACAGTTCCATCAAGAATAGCAACTATTCTAACTGCTTGTGGGTATGGAGAAGTTGTGCTAAGAGCTCTTAAACTTACTTTAAATGTAACAGAATCTCCAACTTTTGGAGCTGAAGGAGTGAGAGTTGGGTTTGATAGCGCCCAATCTGTAGTTGCTACAGCTGGTAAAACTGTAAGCATTACATTTGTTACTCTAAAACCAACTCCAGGATTAAAACCAGATATTGGTATTCTATAAGTGCCTGGAGACTTTAAAGGACTTACGCTTATGTATAGAATAGACTCAAAAGGTGGAAAGCCTCTATTAACACTCCATGTAAACGTAAATCCCTCAAGCTCTATTGTCATTGGAGAAACTAACAGTTGAACTTCTTCACTTGGAGGGCTTATCAAATCAACTCTAACCAAATATGTAACGGTTCCTCCAGGTATAGTAGTTCTTGATGAAGGAGAGGCTAAAACTCTAAAATCGAATACAGCTAATGCTTTAGGAATATAAGCAAAAAAGGAAAAAACTAAAAAAACAATTATTATTGTTACAAGTAATTTTCTCAAATTTATCACGTAACATGATATGTATTTTTAATGCCTTATATAAATCTAATGATATTCGTTTTTCATGCAATACTTTATCTTATATAACGCTATAATGGCATAATCCACTTCTTGGCTTAAAGCTACCTTTTATTGCAATATTAAAATCGCATCTTGGACATATATTGCCTTCTTTTAACCTCCATCTATTTATTTCAAACCCAAATCTTTCAACTAAAAGCTCTTTACAGTTTGGGCAATATGTATTTTCGTATTTATGCCCTGGAACATTTCCTATGTAAACATAGTTTAATCCAACTTTCATAGCTTCTTCGCATGCTCTCTCAAGAGTTTTTATAGGAGTAGAAGGCACATCAGTCAATTGATAATCAGGATGGAATCTAAGTAAATGAAAAGGAGTATCAACTCCTAAATTTTCTTTTATCCAGATTGCAAGCTCTTTGACTCTATTCAAAGAATCTCCATACTTTGGAATCACTAAATTTGTGATTTCTATATGGATTCCATTCCTTTTCATTTCTAATAAGCACTCATAAATTGGGTTTACATCTGGAACCGCTGAAATGGTTTTATAAAAACTTGGATCTCCACCTCCTTTAAAGTCTACAGTAGCAGCATCTAAAAAGGGAGCTATTGTTTTTATAGCCTCTGGAGTTAAATAGCCATTTGTAACAAAAGTATTAAATAGGCCTTGTTCATGGGCTATTTTAGCTGTATCGTAAGCATACTCAAAAAATATAGCTGGCTCAGTATAAGTGTATGATATTCCTTGGCAATCATGTTCTTTAGCAAGCTTAACGATTTCTTCAGGCTCAATATAGCGACCACTTATTTTCGTTTCTTGACTTATTACCCAATTATCACAGAATTTGCATCTAAAATTGCAGCCAATCGTTGCAATTGAAAGAACTGAAGAGCCAGGATGAAAATGTGATAAAGGCTTTTTTTCAATAGGATCCACTATAGCTGAGCATAGAATACCATAATTCATTGAAATAAGAATTCCATCCTCATTTTTCTTAACTCTACAAAACCCTAAAGATCCGCTTGGTATAAAACATCTTCTTCCGCATATATTACACTTAACTTTTTTGTCTTCAAGCTTTTCATAAAGCATTGATTCTTTCAATTCTTTCATCAATTAATTTATGATTATTGGATTATTTTAAACTTTGTTAAACCCTTATCCTAGGAAAAATTTTCATGATAGGCTTTGGTCGATATGGGAACTTGCGTTATGTTAAAAAGATAAGCCTATAAAAGGGAAGCTTAAGAATAGATATGAATTGTTTCTATAAGAAATTGCGGAGTTGGATTAGCAATTGATAATAATCCCAGGAAGTGCTTCAAAGGATTTAGGAATCAAAGTTGCTAAAATGCTAAATGTAGAACTAGTCCCTATCGAGCATAAAATTTTTCCAGATGGAGAATCTTACATTCGCTTTACTAACGATTTAAAAAACAACGATGCCGTAATAATTCAATCATGTTCTCCACCTCAAGACAAAAATCTAATCGAGTTATTTTTAATGCTAGATAACGCTAAAGATTTAGGTGCAAAATCTATAACAGCCATAGTTCCTTATTTAGCATATTCACGTCAAGATAAAAGATTCATGCCATTTGAAGCAATTAGCATAAAAACTATAGCCAAATTGATAGAATCGATAGGAATAGATGAAATAATTACTTTTGATATTCATTCATTGGAAATTCTAAAGAATTTTAAAATAAAAGCAATGAATTTTTCAGCAATGTCTTTGCTTGGAAAATATTTCTTAAATCTAGGCTTGAAAGATCCTTTAGTAATAGCTCCAGATAAAGGTGCTCAACGCCATGCTGAAGCTATAGCCAAGATATTGAATTCTGAATACACTTTCCTTGAAAAACATCGAAATAGAGTTTCAGGAGAAGTAATTACTTTCCATAAAAATTTGAATGTAAAGAATAAGGATGTAATCATCATAGATGATATAATCAGTACTGGATCTACTATTGCTAATGCAAGTAAAATTGCAAAAAATGAAGGGGCTAAGGATATATATGTAGGATGTACCCATCCATTGTTAATAGGTGATGCTAGAAAAAAGTTAAAAGATTCTGGAGTTAAAAAAATAGTTGGAACAGATTGCATAATCAATGAAACTAGTGAAGTCTCAGTAGCTCCAATAATAGTTGAATATTTGAGGAAAAAATTGTGAAGAAAAAGCTTTTTTGCTTAGTTTCTGGAGAACATCCAACTTTACCAAAAGCTGAAATTTTAGCGATTTTAGAAGCTGAATTTATAGAGTACAAAGTACTAGCTGAACTTTCTAAGCTTTTAATAATCTATGCTGATCAAAAAAGCCTAGAAAAAATAGCTTATAGAAGTGCTATGTATAAAGCTTGTGGATTGGAAATAATCTGTTGCCAAGATAATTTAGAATCAATTATTAAAGAAGTTAAATGCATAGATTTTAACCAATATTTAAGCCAAAATGAAAGCTTTGCTGTAAGGCTTTTAAGGGTAATGGGGTCTTCAAAACATTTAAACAGGAAAACTTTAGAATCAAGCATAGGCGATGTAGTACTTTCTCAAGTAAAGGGTTCAAGAGTTAACCTTAAAAACCCAGATAAAGTATTTTTAGCCATTTTATCTTCTGGAAAATTTGTTCTTGGGTTAGAAACATTTAGAAAATCCTTTAAAGAATTTTTTACTAGATTGCCTAGAAAAAGACCAGTATTCCACCCAGCAACTATGCCTCCTAAGCTAGCAAGATGTATGGTAAACTTGGCTAGAGTAAAAAAAAGAAAAATTTTTTTAGATCCTTTTTGTGGTGTTGGGAGCTTCTTGATAGAAGCTGGATTAATAGGATGCGAAGTGTTAGGATGCGATATTAGCTCTAAAATGGCTTATGGAACTCTAAAAAATCTTAAATTCTTTAAAATAAATCCATTAAGCGTAATAGTTGCTGATGCTAGAAAAATTCCTATAAAAGAAGTAGACTTTATAGCTACTGATCCACCTTATGGCATAGAATCTTCTACGTATAAAACAACTACTAGAAAATTGTTAATCGATTTTTTTCCAAGAGCTTATGAAGTTATTAAGCATAATGGATTTTTATGCTTAGCTTCTCCAAAAGGTTTAAATATTCATGAATTAGGAAAAGATACTGGGTTTATACCAGTAGAAACGCATTATTTATACATACATAAAAGTTTAACTAGAGAAATATCTGTTTTTAAAAAGGAATAACATAAAACTTTTTAGCTGAGAAGAATTAGCCATGGATACTCAAATCATTTTTTTAGGAACTGGAGGAAGCTTACCAACAAAAAGTAGAAACCTGCCATCAGTAGTTGTTAAACGAAAAGATGAAATCTTAATGTTTGATTGTGGAGAAGGAACTCAAAAGCAAATGCTTTCATCAAAAATTGGTATAAATAAAAAAATGAAAATTTTAATTTCACATCTCCATGGCGATCATGTACTAGGATTACCTGGTTTAATTCAAACAATGTCTTTGCTTGGAAGGAATAAAGAATTAGAAGTTTATGGGCCTTCTGGTATAAACGATTTCCTTGAATCGATTTTTAAAACAGTACCTTTTAATTTAAACTATTCTATTAAGGTGAATTCTATCGATGAAGGCAAGATATTGGAAAAAAATGAATATGAGATCTTTGCTAAAAAAACGAATCATGGAATTCCTTGCTTTGCATTTGCTTTAATAGAAAAGCCAAAACCAGGTAGATTCTATCCTGAAAAAGCAAGAGCTTTAGGAATTCCAGAAGGCCCTCTTTGGAAAAAGCTTCAACTTGGAAAAGATATTGTACTTAAAGGAAAAATCATAAAGTCTAACCAAGTTGTAGGTCCTCCTAGACAAGGCTTAAAAATAGTTTATGCTCTTGATACAAGACCTTGTGAAGCAGTTTTAGAGTTTTCTAGGAATGCAGATGTATTAATTCATGATAGCACTTTTGGAAACGATATGGTTAAAAAGGCTAATGAATATGGGCATTCAACTTCTAGTCAAGCAGCAAACATAGCAAAAGCTGCTAATGTAAAAAAACTAGTACTTTTACATATAAGTCCAATGTATAAAAATCCTTCTAAGCTTCTTAAAGAAGCTAAAAAAATATTTCCATCAACAATTATGCCTAAGGACTTAGAAAGCATTAAAATTTAGCATTAACGTTAGGAGTTTATTATTCTAAATTCTTTTAACCCATGAAAGTCTTCATCAAAAGTAGCTATTTTAGAAATTCCATTCCTCCTACATGTAGCAATAATTGTGCAATCAGTAAAGCTAAATTTAGGCTTATTCTGTTCCTTAAAAATTTTCCATGAAAGATTAAACAATTCGTTATCTACATTTATGAGCATTGTTGCTTCTAAAATCTTTTCTCCTAGCTCTAAAACTTGTTTTAGTTTTTTAATTTTAAATAACATTACAGTAATGACTTCATCAAATACATAATCATTAATAACAGGTAATCCATAAATTTCCTTATCGATATCTTTTGCTATTTTAATAGCTTTAGAATGATTTTCATCTCTTTCGTTGGAATAAGCAATTATGAAGCTAGAATCAAGTAGAATCAATATATTTCACCATACAAGATTTGATCGATTTCTTTACTTGCTTTCTCGGTTTTCTCTCCCCAATCGAATGGTTTTATTTCTAAAATACTTAATCGACGCTTTGTGGTTATTTGTTTAATCCAAATTTCCATAGCTTGTGTTAAAGCCTCCCCTATTTTCATACCTTCTTCTATGGCTTTTACTTTAAACTTTTTAAAAATAGCTTCATCTACTCCTCTTACTGTTATATTCATTTTTAATACACCAATTGTATACATGTTTAACAAGTATTTAAAGTTTAACTTTAAGATTGTTATCATTAATTTTTATTCATTCGCTTAAGGATATGCTTTACATGCCTAAGTAAATTAATTCATTCGATAGATTTTTTATCCAGCTTCACTTTATTCAATTCTAGAAGCTTATGAGTAAAAGTGTAAAATATGTGGGCAATTATAAGACCTGACGCTATTAGCGTACTAAAGGATGAAAAATGTAAAGAAAGTCTTTCAAGATATTTTGATGTATTCCAAGATAAAAAATATGCTAAATTCATGATAGCAAAAAAGTTACCAGTGGATTTTAAAGCTAATAATTCTTTAGATGAGCTTTGGAAAATCCATGAAGAAGCCACTAAAGAGTACTATGAATTGGAGGATAGAATAGATAGAGGAGAACTTAAGTTTGAAGATTTAAAATTTCAAGCTAAATCTTACCTAGACTTAAAGATAGAAATTTCTAGAAAAATCCTTGAAAGTTGCCATTTTTGTGTTAGAAACGATAAGCCAAATAGGCTAAAAGGAGAGCTTGGTTTTTGTAAATGTGGTTATGATGTAAAAGTTTCAACTTACTTTGAACATATGGGAGAAGAGCCAGAGCTTGTTCCCTCAGGGACTATTTTTACGCTTGGATGTACGCTTCGTTGCTTACATTGTCAAAACTGGACTATTAGTCAATGGTATGAAGTTGGTGAAATCTATAAACCTGAAGAATTAGCAAGAGTTGTTGAAAGATTAAGGGCAAATGGTTGTAGAAATGCAAATTTGGTTGGTGGTGAACCAACTCCTTGGCTTGAAAGATGGTTACAAACTTTTAAGCATGTTAAAGTTAATGTTCCAGTAGTTTGGAATAGCAACTCATACTATAGTCAAGAAACTGCTAAGCTTTTAGCTGGATTTATCGATGTATACTTGCTTGATTTTAAGTATGGAAAAAGCAAATGCTCAGAAAAAATTTCTTTTGCTCCAAAATATTGGGAAGCTTGTACAAAAAACCATTTAATGGCTAAAAGCTATGGAGAACTTATAATTAGGGTTTTAGTACTTCCTAACCATAATGAATGCTGTACAAGGCCTATCCTTGAATGGATTGCTAAAAATCTAGGAGTTAATACAAGAGTAAACCTTATGGATCAATATAGGCCAGAGTGGAGGGCTTATGAAATTCCAGAGCTTAGAAGAAGGTTAACAAGAGGAGAATTTTCTGAAGCAGTTAAAATAGCTAAAGAAGTTGGTTTATTGAATTTTATTACATAAATGTTTATTCTACTTTACTCTATATAATAATTTGGTGTAACTTGAATGGATATATTTGAAGCAATTAAAGGTAGAAGAAGTATAAGATATTTTAAACCAATTCAAATCCCTGATGAAATTATAAATAAAATCCTTGAATCTGCATGCTGGGCTCCTTCTGCTGGAAATCTTCAATCTTGGGAATTCATTCTAGTAAAAGATGAAAAAATAAAAAAAGAATTATGCAATGCTGCTCTTGGGCAATGCTTTATTCAAGAAGCTCCATTGGTTATAGTTGTATGCGCTAATCAAAATAGATCTTCAAGCAGATATGGCAATAGAGGAATTAATCTATACTCGATTTGTGATTCTTCTGCAGCCATACAAAACATTCTTTTAAGTGCTTATGCTTTAGGCTTAGGAACATGCTGGGTGGGTGCATTTTATGATGAAGAAGTAGCAAGGATTTTAAAACTTCCAAATGGAATAAAACCAATAGCTATAATTCCAATAGGGTATCCTAATGAAAAACCTAAAGCTCCAAGAAGGTTTCCATTGGATAAAGTTGTGCATAAAGAAAGATATGAGAAGAAATCCTTATTATTCTAAGCCTTTTATTTTCTCCTCTATAGCCTTTATTATTGGGTCTAGTCTATTTTGCTTTGTAGTTTCATAAACCATCAACGTTTCAGTTTTCCTTACAGCAGGTAAGCTTTGAATTCTTGTTAAAACCTTCCTGAATTCTTCCATATCTTTAACCATTACTTCAACTATTACATCAAATCTGCCTAAAATATAATGGATTTGAGAAACTTCTTTAAACTCTTTTATGATTGCATCTGTTTCTTTTCTAAAGCTTACATTAGGATCGGCTACTATCAATATGTAAGCCATAAGGTTTAAGCCTACATCTTTTGGTTTTATGTCTACAGTAAATCTAAAACCCTTCATGTAAAACTCTTTAATTTTTTCATAAACGCTTTGCCTAGTTAAGCTAGATTTTTCAGCTAACTCAGTTATTTTTTGTCTACTATCTTCTATAAGCTCTTTTAAAAGTATAAGATCTTTTTTGAGTAGCATGGTAAAAAAATAGTTAAAGTTTGTTTTTAAATTTTTCTATTTTGTTTTAAAAGTTTATTAAATTTAGACATTTTGTAAAACAATTTCATAAAAAATTTATATAATTGTTTGATTAATTAGAGAACTAAATACAAACTAAAAGATGAAGAAAATGATAGCTGGAAAAAGGCGCCATCCCCAATCGCTTACTTTAGAGGAATTAAAGGTAGAAGAAAAAATGGAAGAATTAATTGAAATGTTAAAACAAAGAATGAGCGAAACGAATTATGAAAAGTTATGCGCAATACAAAACTTTGAAGTCCATGAATTCATTGCTAAAGCTGCTGAAATTTGTAATCCAAAACAAATTTTTATATGTAGCGACGACCCTGATGATATTGCTTACATTAAGCATATGGCAATTGCAAGTGGTGAAGAAAGTGCTGCTTTAGCCATTCCAGGCCATACTTTCCATTTTGATGGTTATCACGATCAAGGTAGAGATCGAGAAGTCACTAAGTTTCTTGTACCTGAAGGAGACTTTTTAAGTTCAAGATTAAATCAAATCGATCGTGAAGAGGGCTTAAGAGAAATTCTTAGCTTACTTAAAAATTCTATGGAAGGACGAACTATGATCGTTCGTTTCCTTACTTTAGGTCCATCCAATTCAATATTTACAATTCCATGTATAGAGTGTACTGATTCATGGTATGTAGCCCATTCTGTAAGCCTACTTTATAGAGAAGGCTATAAAACATTCCTTCAAATGAAGCCTAAAACAGAATTCTTTAAAACTTTACACTCTTCAGGAAAGCTAAACGAAAGAATGATAAGCGTAGAGCATGAAAAAAAGCGTATTTATATAGATTATATAACTAACACTGTTTATAGCGTCAATACTCAATATGCTGGCAACTCTATTGGTTTTAAAAAGCTTGCTCTTCGTTTAGCTATTCGTAAAGCCTATCGTGAAGGATGGTTGGCTGAACATTTTATGATAATGGGCGTTCATGGACCAAATGGACGTAAAACTTATTTAGCTGGAGGATTTCCTAGCGCTTGTGGGAAAACTTCAACCGCAATGCTTCCAGGCGAAACCATACTTGCTGACGATATTGCCTATATTCGTAATATCGATGGAGTTTGTCGTGCTGTAAATGTTGAAGTAGGAATTTTTGGAATAATTCAAAATGTTAACTCTAAAGATGATCCTTTAATATACCAAGTGCTTAACACTCCAAATGAAATAATTTTTTCAAACGTGTTAGTTAAACATGCTAAGCCTTGGTGGCTTGGAATGAATTGCAAGCTTCCTGAAGATGGAATAAACTATTCTGGAAAATGGTATAAAGGAAAAATTGGTCCAGATGGAGAGGAAATACCTCCTGCTCATGAAAATGCTCGCTATACTGTATCGCTTAAAGCATTACCAAATTGCGATCCAGAGCTAGAAAATCCCTTAGGAGTAGAGCTAGGAGGGATAATGTATGGAGGTAGAGATTATAGAGCTTATGTACCAGTTCAACAAGGCTTTGATTGGATACATGGTGTTATTGCTTATGGAGCTGCATTGGAAACAGAAACAACTTTTGCTATAGTTGAAGAAAAGGGTAAGTATGAAATAAACGTTATGAGTATTCAAGACTTTATATCAATTCCTTTAGGTCAATACATTAAAAACTATTTAGAGTTTGGAAAAAAGCTTAAAAAAGTTCCTCTTGTTTTTGGCGTTAATTACTTTTTACGCGATTTAAAAACAGGTGAATTCTTAAACGATAAGCGTGATAAGCATGTATGGGTAAAATGGATGGAGTTACGTGTGCATGAAGATGTTAATGCAATAAAAACTCCTACAGGGCTTATTCCAAAGTATGAAGACTTACATTCACTTTTTAAACAAGTTTTAAACAAAGACTATAGAAAAGAGGATTACATTAAGCAATTTACTATTCGTGTTCCTGAAAATTTAAGAAAAATCGAAAGAGTAAAAAAGTTTTGGGAGCTAGAGCCTAACACTCCAAAAGAGCTTTTCCAAGTATTAAGTGAACAAGAAAAGCGTTTATTAAAAGCTAAAAAAAGCTTTGGAGATTATATTTCTCCTGAAAGCTTTCCAGAAGAGTAAAATCATTCTTTAAGCTCAACTATGAATTCGCAATATGGTTTTCCATAAGGAAGGCCCCAATCAATTTTTCCTTTTATTTTATCTCCGCTATATTTTGTATATTTAAGCTTAGGATTAATAGCCTCAGCCATTGCAAATGCAGTCTCCGCATCTATTTCACACATTATTTCTGGTTTATCAGTAATTTCTTTCCAAGATTCTAATTCTATGCATTTTGTATCTCTAGTAACAAGTTTTTTATCGGTAGCTTCAACTACAATTCCTCCACTTTGTCCTATTATGCTTAAAGGCAAAAGCACAGTTTCCCAAAATAATTCACGAAATGCTTTAAGGTTTCGCTCTTTTATTTTCTTTTTCTTGATAAGTTTTTCGAAATGCACCTTCATTTTTAACCTTAGTTGCTTTTTTAAATATTCCTTTGCTTCATCTCCATACTTTTCTATTAAAGGCATAACCATTGCAGCTTGAGTTGCTAACAAATACCTTATGTAATTACTTAAGATTTCTATTTTTTCTTCAAGCGTAAGTTCTTCTGGACTTTTCATTCAACATCTCCTCAAGCAGCTTTATAAGGGATAATGTTATTTAAGACTTATTATCTGATGACACTTTATGAATTTTCCATGCTTAGGCTTATCCCATACTTCTCTATCCTTCATTAAGACCTCGCCCTTGACTATTGTTAAAACGGGAAGACCTTTAACTTTAATACCTTCATAGGGTGTCCAATCTGCTTTATGATGAAGCTTATCAGCTTTTATCTTAAATTCCTTTTTCATATCTATTAAAACTATATCAGCATCTGAGCCTAGCTGGATAACTCCTTTCCTTGGATAAATGCCATATATCTTAGCTGGCTTAGTACAAACAGCATCTATGAGCCTTTCTAAAGAAATCCTATTTTTGTTTACGCCCTCGCTTAATAATAGCATTAAGGTTGTTTCAACCCCTGGTACTCCACCTTCAACTTCCCATGCATTTTTCCAACCTATTTCTTTTTCAGACTTTAAGGGAGCATAGTGGTCAGAAGTTACGATATCTATAGTGCCATCGGCTAAACCATCCCATAAAGCTTTTCTATCTTCTTTTGATTTTAAAGATGGATTCACTTGTAAATATGGCCCATACTTTTTTAAATCCTCTTTATTAAAGATTAAATATTGAGGACAAGTTTCAACAGTAATTCCATTATTCTTTTTAGCTTTAATGAACTCAAGAGCTTTACCAGAAGCTAGATGGAATATATGCAATCGAGCATTTGTATACTCTGCTATGAGTATTGCTTTTAATATTGCCTCAATTTCGCATAAATCAGGTCTAGAGTTAGCATGAGCAATTGGATCATTTTTACCTTCTTTTTTAAGCTTTTCCATGAAATAATTTCTTAATTCCTCACTTTCAGCATGAACTGAACATATTCCTTCAACATTTTTTATTTTTTCAAAAGATTCTAGCATAAAAGTAATAGGAACCCAAGGTGTCCCATCGCAATTAGCCATCATATGCTTAAAAGAAGCTACTCCATAATTTGCTAGTTCCTCTATTTCATCTAAATGCTCTTTTTTATATATGTTTACATGTAAAGAAAAATCTATTGATGAGTATTCTTCGCCGATATTCTTCTTTTTTTCAAAAGCATTTTTTAATGTTCCATTATCACGACTTACAAAGTCTATTATAAATGTGATTCCACCAGCTATAGCTGCTATGCTTCCAGTTTGGAAAGTATCTCTATTTGGAATTCCTGTATGGACATGAACATGAGCATCTATGACTCCTGGAATTGCTAAAGCCTTTTTTGCATCAATTGATAAATCAGCAGGAGGTAAAAGTGAATCTTTAGTAATTGTTACAATTTTTCCATTTTCAATTCCTAAACCGCCTTCAAAAATCCCAAAAGGAGTAAAAATTTTTGAATTTTTTATAACAGCATCTAACAATATTTTCACATCCTATTAAATGGTAAGTAAGGTTATGGAAGCTTTCTAAGCCTTTCTAATTCATCAGCAACATAGCTTAATCTTAGCTCTTCTAGCTTTTTTCTTGGAATTAGCCCAGTTTTTTTATCCCACCCTCTAAGCTCATAGTATTCATCAAGCATTCTTTCAAGCTCAACTACATGACCTTTAGGAGGGCCTTCTGGTGCTGGTACTTTTGTAAATCTTTCAGGTAAAGTATCATCTTTTCTAGAAATTCCTTCTCTTATATTAAAAGCTCTTTGCAAATTTACCACTCTTTCTCCAACCTTTCTTATTCCTTCAGCATTGATTTCCATTCCACAAGCTAAGCTTATGGCTTTAGCCATTTCTGGATAGTAAACAGCTCCAGAAGGCAATGGAAGCGCTGTTCCAGAGCTTTTACATAGGGATAAAATATCGCATAATGCACAAAGCTCTTCTCCATCCTTTATTAAAAACGGTTTATATTTAGGATCAAGCCTATTAGCCATTTCTGGCAAGTATTCTTTTCCATAGCGTTTTATTATGAATTCCTCTCTTATAGTCTCGTCTAGAAGTGGGAAAGCTTTTAAATGATCAGCTCCTCTACTTGCAACAGCTTGAGCCAATCCCATAGATTTTTGAGCCCTTCCATCTTGAGCAGGTATTTCTTGCTTTTTTACATGCATTACATATTTTTCAGAGCCTTTACCAATTATTTGAGCAGCTTTAAAGCTTCCTTCAGCTAAAAGATTTCCAATTCCTTCTCTTTTAGCAATTTTATGAATTAATGTTATAAGT
>JAVZFM010000005.1:0-28242 GCA_038872815.1 Bathyarchaeia archaeon | reverse complement strand
TTTTTCATTTTTTAAATTTTCAATAACTTTTTGTTGTAATTCTTTGCTCAATTTTTCGGATCTCCTCCTTATCAAGATCAAGAATTGGAATTATATGAATATTTTCTGGATTGAAATTTAATTTTTTACCACAATTTGGACAAGTTCCATCGTATTTAAGTATTATTTGATTTGGCTCTATAACATCGATATCGTCTTCATATAAAATACTTTTGCATTTCCCACAAAAAATTCTTTGAGGCAATTTGGAATTACCATAATAGTTTGTGATAAGAGTGAATTAAAAAGGAAAAATTTTCAATAATAGCTTTCTAAACAAAATCTTTGTAATGCTAAAGAGTAATTTAAAGCTAGTATTGATTAGATTTTAATAAAACTTAACCCAAGATTGTAAGGTTTTCAAATTTAGCTCTATATATTCTAGAGCTCTTAGATACCAATGAATATTTTAAGATATCTAAAAACCATCGGTTATTAAGCATAACTGGATTGCTTTTAGTTATTTTTATTCTTTCTTTAAATATGGGGCCATCAATCACAAAAGTATGATATTCTCCACTTTCTCCACAAAAATCAATTTTATTTTCTTCTAAGTACTTAAGAAATTTTTTATCTATTTTCTGACTAACCCATTCTTTATCAAATAAACTAGAATCAACACTAACTATTATTGCCTCAAACCCTTCATTTATAAACTCAAGTAAAACTTTTTTAGGTTCTTTTCCCCAAAGAGGTTCAATTGCCTCTATTCCTAACTCTTTGCAAACTCTCTCAACCCATTCTTTATGCTCTTGAATATAAATATCTCCAAAAATCATACCCTTTATTCCACTAAAAGTTAAACTTTTAACAGTGTTTTTAAAATCTTGTTCATACTCACTCCACGTAGTTTCTTTTTGTAATAAAGGAATGCTTATCGCTTTAGCTTGTGCTTGAATTAATTTAGCCTCTATTCCATGAAAACTTACTTTTTTAAGGTCTTTAGAAATAAAATTTATTAGATAAGAAATAGCATATCCTTTACAAATAGCTTTATAACAAGCAAAACAACTATCTTTGCCACCACTCCAAGATACTAGGTAACTCATAATGTTAACTCCAAATATGTTTTTTCAAGATATTTATTTTATTATGGTTTTTAATGAAGTAAGTTTTATTTAATTTTATTTATAAATGTAAAAAAGTTTAAAAAGGAGAAGAGTTATTGTTTAATTAAAAATAAACAATTACTTAGAAGTAATTACAATGATAACAGAGAATAAACCTATTACAAGCGAGCTAAAAGATTTAGGTTCATTCTTCAAGCTACTTAGCAATATACATAGAATTCGTGTTTTAACTTTATTAGAAAATAAATCTATGAGCTTTGGAGAGTTAATGAAAGAATTAAAGATAAATCCTAAAGTACTAAGCGATACTTTAACAAGCTTAAGCAATAGCAAGTTAATCATTAAATCTTATCCTTATCAGGTTTATACACTTACTCCTATCGGAAAAATCATAGTTAAGGAGTATTTTACTAAAACGCAAGAACTTTTAAAAAATTATTTTAAGCAAACCAGATGGAGTGATTAAAAAACTATGTCAAAAGTTTGTGATGCTAGAAAAATAAAAGAAGAGTATGTAGAATTGGGAGTTCGCCCAGAGTTTCCAGTAGAAATAGGAGAAGTATATGAAGGTGAAAGAATAAGAAAGCCCGATATGTACGTGGAATTTGGCGGTTTAAATGTAGAAAAAAAGTTTGAACTGGTACAAGCCAGAAAGCCTGAAGAGATAGAAAAAGGAAAAGTTGCACTCATAGGTCCAGATCTAAAAGAACTAAAACCTGGTGGAAGCTATCCTATAGGTATTTTAATTGAAGTTGCTGGAAAGGGTATTGAAAAGGATCTAGAGGGAGTATTAGAGCGTAGAATACATTATTTTCTAAACTATATAGAAGGAGTAATGCATTTAAATCAAAGGTATGACATATGGATTAGGATAAGCAAGCAATCAGTACAAAAAGGTTTAGATTCTTTAATTTGGATTGGAAAAGCACTTATTTGGTTGTTTAAAGCAAGCTTTCCAATGATTGAAAAAATACAAGTAACTTTTTATACAGAACCTGAAAAAGTAAATGAAATGTTTTCAAAAGCATTAGAAATCTATGAGGCTAGAGATAGAAGAGCTAGAACGTTAAGGGATGAAGATGTAGATGAATTTTATGGATGTGTACTATGTCAATCTTTTGCACCAACTCATGTATGCGTTATTAGCCCAAACAGGATTTCTCTTTGTGGCTCAATAAGTTGGTTCGATGCTCGTGCATCAGCTAAAATAGATCCTAAAGGACCTAATTTCCCTATTCCTAAAGGAAAATGCATAGATGAAATAAAAGGAGTTTATGAAGGGGTTAATAAGGTAGTTCAAGAAAAGTCTTTAGGAGCTTTAAAGCAAATATCGCTTTATAGCATGTTCGATCATCCTCATACTTCATGCGGTTGTTTTGAAGCGATAGCTTTTTACATTCCTGAAGTAGATGGAGTAGGAATAGTCCATAGAGATTTTAAAGGAGAGACTGTTAATGGACTAAGCTTTTCTGCAATGGCTGGAGCTGTAAGTGGTGGAACCCAAAGTGAAGGTTTTAATGGAATTGCTATTGAATACATGAGGTCCCCTAAATTCTTACAGGCTGATGGTGGTTGGGAAAGAGTTGTTTGGATTCCAAAACAAATAAAAGAAAAAGTAAAAGAGAGCATTCCAGAACACTTAATCAATTGTATAGCGACTGAAGAAGAAGTTAAAAATATAATTGAGCTTAAAGAGTTTTTACAAAAAAATACTCATCCTATAGTTAAACGTTGGGAAGCAATTCAAAAAGAGGAAGCAATAGCAGAAAAGGAAGAAGGAGTGAAGCCTGAAATCACTTTAGAGGTACCTTCTGCTTCTGGATTACCTATATCTGGAGTGCCCATTAGTGGGGGGTTTAAAATTATTTTAAAGAATGCTAAAATTGTAGCTGAAAAAATGATAATTAAACGCATTGAGGAAAAGTGAAAAAGCATGAAAAACGATGAATTTTCCAGTTTTAGTAAAAAACTATTAGAATTATTTAAAGAATTTAAAGAAATAGAAATAGATAATGTAGAAATCAATGCTGATGAATTGACTTTAATTGTTCAACCAATAATCCAAGCTATAAAACCACTTGAACCTATTCCTGTGTCATCTCCGCTTAAGATTCCTGAAGAATTAACAAAAGCTGAATTCATTCCACCAATAGAGACTTATCAAGGATATGTTGTTGAGGTTAAAATTGGTGCTACTAGATCAGAAGGTGGAAGTAGGGGGAAAGTAATAAAAATAGGCGGGGATAAAACTCTTCCGTTTTATAGCTTTGAACAAATAAATCCAAATAAGCCTGTTTTTGCCATGGATGTATTCGATATGCCATTAGGTTTACCAAAGCCTGTAAGGCAGCATTTTCAAGAAGTTATAGAAGACCCAGCTGAATGGGCAAGAAAATGCGTAGAAGATTATCATGCAGACATGGTTTCTTTAAACTTAATAAGTACAGATCCAGGTATTAAAGATACTCCTTTAAAAGAAGCTTGTAAAACTGTTGAAAAAGTGCTTCAGGCTGTTGATGTACCAATAATAATAGGAGGTTCTGGAAATAAACAAAAAGATCCTTTAGTCTTAGAGGCTGTTGCTGAAGTAGCTCATGGAGAAAGATGTATTTTAAATTCAGTAAGCTCAGATATGGATTATAAAAGAGTTGTAAAAGCTGCAAAAGAACATGGGCATATTGTAATATCGTTCACGCCAATGGATATAAACAATCAAAAAAAATTGAATAAACTATTGCTTGATGAGGGTTTACCTAAAGATCAAATAATAATGGATCCAACTACTGGAGCTCTTGGATATGGTATAGAATATTCTTTAAGCCTTTTAGAGCGTATTAGGATAGGAGCTTTATTAGGAGATCCTGAGCTTCAAATGCCTGTTCTTTCAGCATCAAGCAATGCTTGGGGAGCTAGAGAAGCCTGGATTAAGTCTGAAGAATTGGGTCCAAGAGAATATAGAGGACCTTTATGGGAAACAATTACTGCTTTAACTATGCTTTTTTCAGGAGCTCATATTTTCATGATTAGTCACCCAGCAACTATTGCAGTATTAAAGCAAATAGTTAAGGATCTTTATGGAGAAAGCGAATTTGAAAGCAAACAAAAGCTTGTAGATTGGATAATAGGAGTTGAATAATTTGTCGCAAAAAATCTCTCTTCTTGAAGTTTATAGATACCTCCCACAAACAAATTGTGGCAAATGTGGCGAAGTAAGCTGTATGTCATTTGCATCTAAGCTTATTGAAAGAAAGATCATTTTAGATAAATGTACGCCTTTAAAAGAGCCAAAGTATAAAGAGAAACTTAACAAATTGATAGAGCTAATCACTCCTCCAGTAAAGGAGATTGTTGTAGGAGTTGGAGATAAAGCGATAAAAGTTGGTGGAAAAGAAGTTATGTACCGCCATGAGCTAACTTTTCATAACCCAACAGCTATAGCTATAGATATAAGCGATAAAATGGAAGATGAGAAAATAATAGAAAGATGTAAGCTAATTGAGGATTTTAAAGTTACAAGAATTGGACAACAATTAAAACTAGACATGATAGCAATTAGATGTGCATCCCAAAGCTCTGAAAGATTTGCGCAAGTAACTTCATTGGTAGTAAAAAATTGTGATTTACCAATAATTCTTTGTTCGCTTGATCCTGAAGCTTTAAGAAAGGCTGTTGAACAAAAAACAGTACTAGAGCGTAGACCACTTCTTTATGCTGCTACAGAAAATAACTGGAAAGAAGTTGGAGTGCTTGCCAAGCAGTATAAATTACCAGTTACAGTTTTTTCACCAAATGATTTATCATTAATGAAGTCTTTAGTTAGTACTTTAAGAAAAATGGGAATAGAAGATTTGCTTCTAGATCCTGGCTTTTTCTATGAAGGAAAAGGTTTAATGGATACAATAAACAATCTTACAATGATTAGAAGAAGTGCCATTCGAAAAGGAGATAAAGATTTAGGATATCCAATTTTAATGGTTCCAGCAGTAGTTTGGGCTGAGGAGGAGCCTGATCCTATACTATATTCCTATAAAGAGGCTTATTTTGCATCAATTTTATTGAATAGATATGCAGATTTACTTATTATGCATACTTTAGAAAAATGGGCACTACTACCAGTTCTTACGCTTAGACAAGCCATTTATACTGATCCAGTAAAACCAGTTTCTGTTGAATCTGGATTAAGGATTATAGGCCAACCTAACGAAAAATCCCCTGTTTTAATAACCACAAACTTTGCTTTAACCTACTATACAGTTGAAAGTGATCTTGAAGCTAGTAAAATTTCATGTTACTTATTAGTTTTAGATACTGGAGGGTTATCTGTACAAAGTTCAGTTGCAGGAGGGCAATTTACAGCAGCTGGAGTTAAGGATTTGATTTTATCAAGTAATGTTGAGAACAAGGTTAAGTATAAAAAATTAATTATACCTGGGCTTGCAGCTAGACTCAAAGGAGATATAGAGGACTTAACTAATTGGGAAGTAATGGTTGGGCCTAGAGATTCTAGCGAAATAAAAAGTTTCTTGGAAAAATATTGGAAATCATCGTGAAAACGAATGCGCTTTCATATAGAAGTCGAACATCCAGAAAGATGTATAGGATGTTATAGCTGTGTTTTTGCTTGTTCAAGACATCTTTTTAACTTAGTAAGCCCTATAAAAACTGCAGTTTTTATAAAAGAGCCTAAAAACCTTGAAAATAGATTCATAGTAATAACTTGTAGATTTTGTAAGGATCCAGAATGTGCCTTTGCATGCCCCTATGAAGCTTTAAAACCTTTACCAGAGGGGGGCATAACTTTAATAAGGTCAAAATGTGAAAGTTGTAAAACATTCGATTGTATAAAAGCTTGTAAAATAGGTGCTTTATCTTTAGATGAAGAAACTAAATTGCCCATAATATGCGATAGATGTGGAGATTGCGCAAAATATTGTCCACATAATGTGTTTAAATACAAGGAGATAAAAGATTGAGTTCACTAAAAAATGTACTCTATATTGATCTTGATGAGGAAAAATCTCAAATAGTAAATCGAGAAGATATCTTTGAAAAGTATATTGGAGGAGCTGGTGTAGCCTCTAGATTGCTTTTAGAAGAATGCGAGCCAAAACTTGATCCTTTCTCACCAAGATCTCCAATAATACTTGCTATAGGTCCATTAACTACTTTATTGCCAGGTATGGCAAAAGCTGTAAGCATGTTTAAATCGCCTTTAACTGGTAATCTAGGAGAAAGTCATGCTAGTGGACATTTAGGAGCTGCTATTAGATTTGCAGGATATGGAGCAATAGTTATTAAAGGAGCTTCTGAAAAGCCTGTAATCATAGATATAGAAAATGATAAAGTTAGAATAGAAGTTGCTTGTTCACTATGGGGATTATCTCCACTTGATGCTGAAAAATACTTAAGAAAAATAGATGCTAAAGGCATTCAAAGCATTCTAGCCATAGGGATAGCTGGTGAAAACCTTGTTTATTATAGCAATGTATTGGTTGATCGTTTCCATCATTTTGGAAGATTAGGATTAGGAGCAATATTTGGAAGTAAAAAAATAAAAGCTATAAGCATAATTGGGAATAAATCCATAGCAATAAAAGATTTAATAGCTTTTAAAGAGCTTTATGAAGAAATCCATTATAAATTTGTAGAAACTGATATTATGGCAAAGTATCATGATTTAGGAACGCCATATAATGTTTTACCTTTAAACGAATTAAAGGCTCTTCCAACTAGGAATTTTAAAGAGTCTTCTTTTGAAGGAGCAAAAGCCATATCTGGAGAATACTTTGCTGAAAAATTTTTAGAAAGGAAAATCTCTTGTCCAGCTTGCCCTATAGCTTGTATCCATTTAGCAGCTTTAAAAACAAAATTTGCTCCAGAGCATGAAAGAGGAAAGTTTGAATTCTTTAAAGAAGTAAAGCTTATCCCTTATAATTACGAGCCCATATATGCTCTAGGAAGCAATCTAGGAATTAGCGATCCTGAAAAAGTGCTTAAGTTAATTTCTAAATGTGAAGAATTAGGCTTAGATGCAATGATGAGTGGAACAGCTTTAGCTTGGGCTACTGAAGCTTTTGAGAGAGGAAAAATTTCGCTAGAAGATACATTAAATGTTAAGCTTGAATGGGGAAATGCAAATTCATACCTTGAAATGCTAAACCATATGGCTGAGCCAAAAAATGCTTTCTATTCTAAGCTTGCTCAAGGAGTTATTTCTGCAGCTGAAGCTTATGGAGGAAAAGAGTATGCAATAGCTCTTGGGAAAAATGGTTTAGCAGGCTATATAACTGGTTATGCTTCGATATTGGGCACATTAGTAGGAGCTAGACATTCTCATTTAAGCAATGCTGGATATAGCATAGATCAAAAAATGCTAGGAAATAAAATAGAATTCGATAAAATCGTTAATGAGTTAATAAAAGAGGAAGATTGGAGATATATTTTAACATCCTTAGTGATTTGTCTCTTTTCTAGAGGAATTTATAATGAAGAGCTTGTTGTTAAAGCCTTAAGGCTTATAGGAATAAATAAAAGCTTAGAGGAATTAAAAAGTTTAGGAAAAGAAATTTTTCATAATCTTTATAGATTTAAGCTTAAAGAAGGTTTTTCATTAGAAAGCGAATATATTCCTGAAAGATTATTTGAAGTAGAAACTCCTTATGGAAAATTGGAGAAAAAAATTCTTAAAGCTATGCTTTCAAAGTATATAGAAAAAAGAGAAAAAGAAGGCTTAGTTTTAAGAGCAAAAGAAGAAAGGTTAAAAGAATTATTAATTCCTAAAAGTGAGTTTTAAATGTGTGAATTTAAAGTTTATTTTTCTGAAAATGGTGAAATGAAAAAAATAGCTGAAGAAATAATAAAGGCTAAGCTTGAAAATGGCTATATTGAGCTTAAAGATATTTTAGGATTATCTAAAAAGGTAGAAAATGCTATAATAGAAGAAATAAATGTAAACAATGAATCTATAATTCTTAAAAGAATTTCTATATTTCCTGAACTAATGAATTTTTTAAGAATTTATGAAGAAAGCGAAAAAAAATGCATTTATATGCATGAAGTTGAAGTTGCTTGGGAAGAGGTAAAGGCTAAAGGCGATGAGCTTATAAAGGCTCTTTGGAGCAAATATGGGAGGAAAATATCGAAGTGACTTTTTCAATCGCTATATCTGGAAAAGGAGGTACTGGTAAAACAACATTAGCTGCATTGTTAATAAGATTGATTTGGGAAAAATTTAAAAGTCCAATTCTTGCTATAGATGCTGATCCAAATTCAAATTTAAATGAAATACTTGGTGTTAAAATTAATAAAACTGTTGGAGATATTAGAGAGGGCCTTCTTAAAGAAAAAGATAAATTGCCTCCTGGATATTCAAAAGAAGACTACTTAAACTTTTTAATTCAAAGCTCGATAATTGAAAGTGAAGAATTCGATTTATTGGTTATGGGAAGGCCAGAAGGACCAGGATGTTATTGCTATGTTAATCATCTTCTTAGAAAGATCATAGATTCAATCTCTAGGAATTATTCATATGTAGTATTGGATGCTGAAGCTGGACTAGAGCATTTTAGCAGGAGGACAACAAACAATGTAAATGTATTAATAATCACTACAGATCCTACTCTTAGAGGAATAACAACTGCTGAAAAGATTAAAGAGCTCACTAAAGAATTAGATATTAAAGTTGAAAAAATCTATGTTGTAGCGAATAGAGTTCCTAAAGGATTAGAAAAAGATGTTGAAGAATTAATAAAGGCTAGAGGCCTAGAGCCAATTGAAACAATTCCTGAAGATCCAGAAATAGCTAAACTGGATTTTATGGGAAAATCTATCAAGTTCTTGTCTGAATCATCTTTAGCGTACATTTCAGCTAAAAAAATCCTAGATAAAATTTTGCCTAATTAAGGGTTAAAAGGATTTTTATGAAAATCGCTATATCTGGAAAAGGAGGTACTGGTAAAACAACATTAGCAGGAACTTTAGCTAGAGTATTTGCTCAAAAAGGATATAAAGTGTTAGCAATAGATGCTGACCCAGCTATGAATTTAGCATATTCTTTAGGAATCAAAAAAGATGTTATAGCTAAAGTTATTCCATTGTGTGAAAACAAAGAGTTGGTAGAAGAAAGAACAGGGATAAAAATAGATGGAGTTTTTGGAGTAGCCTTTAGCTTAACTCCTAAGGTTGATGATATAGTTGATAAATTTGGAATAAAAGGACCTGATGGAATAGCTTTATTAATAATGGGTACTGTAAAATCTGGAGGAATTGGATGTATGTGTCCTGCTAATGCTTTATTAAGGGCTTTGTTAAGACATTTGTTTATTGAAAGAAATGAAATAGTTATAATGGATATGGAAGCTGGACTAGAGCATTTAGGAAGGGGAACAGCTAAAGGCGCCGATGTTTTATTCATAGTAGTAGAACCAGGAATTCAATCTATTGAAACAGCTATAAGGATAAAAAAACTTGGAGAAGATATAGGGATTTCTAAGTTTATTGTTATAGGAAATAAAGTGAAAAGTTTGAAAGATGAAGAATTCTTAAAAGAAAAAATTTCAAAAGCTAACCTTGGTTTACTCTATAGCATACCTTACGATGAAAAAATAATAGAAGCAGATATGCTTAGAATTGCTCCAATCGATTATGCAAAAGACTCTAAAGCAATTAAAGCTATAAAAATTTTAGGAGATCTTTTAATAAATTTAAGTTAATGTTTTATTTTTTGAAATGTGGTAAAATTTCCTCCCCTATTAGCTTTATCGACTTATGCACTTCTAGCCCTATTGGGGATCCTACAACGAATTGATTAACTCCAATTTTAAGTAAAGCATCTATTTTTTCAATACAAGTTTCAGGCTTACCACAAATTGAAAATGCTTCTATCATTTCTGGAGTAACTTTTGAAAAAGCTTCTTTCCAAGAGGCTTCAGATAAAGCTTCCCTTATTTCTTTAGCTAATTCTATGGATATTCCATGAGCATTTAATAAGCTTTCAGGAGCCCCAGCTACGATAAAGGCTACAACAGGCGTTACTGCTTTAATTGCTTCTTGAATATCTTTAGAAGTCGAAAATGACGTATAAGCAGCTATATTTAATTCTTCAAGTTTTTTTGATGCTTTTTCAGCTCCTTCTTTTATAAAATTTAAAGCATTTTTAACATCGTTTGGATGGGACGCATTTATAAGTACTCCATCTCCTATTTGTGCTGCAAGGCTTAACATTTTTGGACCTTGAGCTCCTATGAATATTGGTATTGGATTTTGAACTTGGAAAAAGAACCTTGCGCCTTTTATGCTAAATACTTTTCCATCAAGTTTCGCTGTTTTTCCAGAAGTCATTTCTCGAATTACTTGAACTGCTTCCTTTATAGTTGCTATTGGAGTTTTTTGCTCTATTCTAAGCATATCTAGCGTAGTTTTATCACCAACTCCTATTCCACAAACAATTCTTCCTGGAGCTATTTCATTTAAAGAGGAAACTGCTTGAGCAGTTATAACTGGATGAATCAAATAAGGATTTGTTACTCCTGGACCTAGTTTAATACGTTCAGTATAGATTGCAACCGTTGTAAGAGAAACATAAACATTCCTGTTATTGTAGTGATCTGTTATCCAAAGCGAGTCAAATCCTGTTTTTTCAGCTTGAATTGCATAGTAAGTTGTTTTCCAAAAAGGATTTTGAGGAACAAACTCTATTCCAAACTCTATCAAAATTATTCCTCCATTTATTTCATTGTCTTAAGAAAGTTTACTAATTCTTGAAATCCTTTTTTAGATAAAAAATCTAAAGTCTTTTCATACTCTAAAGCCTTAGAAATTTCAATAAGTTGAGCTAATCCTTCATTAGAGGTAAGTTCATTTTTTTGAAATTTATACAAAAAGCTTTTTGCTAAACTGCTTGATAGCTGATTTGAAGATTTTAAAACTATATTTGTTAATCCTTCAAGAATTTCTTCCTTTGATCTTTGAGATAAACCTTTTATTAAACTTTCAAGCTCCATTTTTGTTCTCTCCAAATTATTTATAAGCTTTATAAATTAATTAATCCTACAGTTCGAGCCAAGATTTTTGGATTAAAACTTCCAGCTTTATATGTGTTTCCAGTTCTAACATTGTTAACCATTACTATTGCTGGAGCAAAAAGGTTTGGATCTATTTTATAAAAGTCAAAGTTTGCCTCTTTAAAGATTTCATAAAATGGTTTACCATAATCCTTTGATGCAGAAGATGGAGCTTTCTTAATCAATTCTTTTAAAGCATTTTCATTTTCAAAATCAATAGTAAAGAATGTAAAACCTCCATAGTATAAAGCATCGTTAGTACGACCCATTGCTTCCGCAGAGTTAGGATGAATTGGAGGTATAGGCGCATAGCCTATTGCGTGGATTATTAATTTAGGATCTATGCCGACTTTATGTAGTTTATGTACTCCTGTTTCCACAATCCTTCCTGAAATTTGAACAGATCCAGCTATTGAGGCTGTAGGAGTAATTATAGCATATACATTTTTAGTTTCAATATTACATTCAGAAGAGATTTTTTCAATAACATCATCTGTTGGTAAAGAATCGGATTCAATAACTATTATTGCTTTTTCAAAATCATCTTCATAATCTATTTCTTCATAAAGCTCTTTTGGTTTTAGAGCCAAAGCTCTAGCTGGGCCTGAACCCATTCCAAAATATTTTTCAGTTTTAATCCTCCAACCTGCAAATTGAGATCCTAGAGTTGATATAGCAGGATAAAAAGCTTCAACATGAATAGTGGGAAGTGTTATTCCTCCATAGTCTAGATGAGATATAAATGTTGAGCCAAGTCCTCCTAAGCATATTTCAGTTATTAATCTACCAGCTTCATAGCTTCCAGGAGTATTAACTCCAGCATCGATTAATGTTGCTCCATTAGCAGTTTTTATAACATTTACTCTAAGCTCTACACTTTTTTTAATAAGCTCAAAAACTATGTTTAAAGCTTTTTCATTAACACTTATTTTCAAAAATTTTACCTCCTTAAGTCTCAATAAAGTTCTCAAAAAATTTAAGATTTTGATTTTTAATAACGTTTATGAAAATTTTTCCTTTTCCATCCTCAGTTAAATCTCCTTCAAAAACGTAAAATGGACCTTGGATTTTTTCTTCTCCAACACTAGTTTTTTCACTAATTCCGCTTATGTTAAAACTTGGCAATATCGAGTTTATACTTCCTAAAATCACTATTTTACCCCCTTTCATTTGAGCTCCAGCTCTTCCTAAACAATCGCCGTTTATTAAAATCGTACCACCAATCATATGTAAGCCTGGAAACATTCCAGCATTACCATAAATCTTTATTAATCCATCCTTCATCCAACAACCTGCTTCATTCCCTACGCTTCCATGAATTATTATTTTACCCCCTTTCATTCCTACATTTTTTCCTCTATAACCAGAACCTACATAATCACCAGCATTCCCTTTTACTTCTATTAACCCGTTTTTCATATCCATTCCTAGCCATAAACTTGCATTTCCTTCTACAAGTATTGAGCCCCCATTCATTTCTTCTCCCAAGTACATTCCAGCATTACCAGTTATTAATAAAGAACCATTTGACATTTTATACCCAATTTTTCTGAATTTAGATAAGTCTCCAATTATTCTAATCGAAAACTCTTTTGGGTCTTTTGGGACTTCGCCTTCAATTTTAAACAAATCTTTAAGAGGGATTTTTTGGTTTCCTTTCCAAACTGTAAGATTTTCTATTTCTTCTTTTGATTTTCCAGCTAAAAAATCAGGAGAAATTATAGAAGCCTCTACTGGAACCTTTGGAACGGCTTTTAATTCAAAAACTAATTCTTTCAAGCTTTCACACCTTTGTAAAAGTTTTAATTCTTTCAGATAAAGCTAAATAATCTTCTTTAATAGGATAATTTTCAAACTGAATTGTATAATATTCTTTGAATTTTTCTTTCAATTCTTTAATTACTTTATCCATCAATCCTTGAGAAACTTGAACATCAACCCAATAAGTTTTGCCTATACAACTATCTACTACTTCTCCATTTTTTACAACGATTTTACCATCTTTAATCGTGTATAAAGCTCTTCTAAATTTCTTCCTTACTTCGTTATAATCTTTTGAAGGATTTATTTTTGATATATCTAAATCATAAATCGCTACATCTGCATCAGCTCCAACTCCTAAATGTCCTTTATCCTTAAGCCCTAAAGACTTTGCTGTTCCAGCTCTAGTGATTATGGCTATTTCATTAAAATCATATTCCCTTTCTATTCCTGGAAGGTTTAACTTTCTTTTAGCGGTTTTATTAAGTTTGTTTAAGGTTTTTTCTCTAGCTTTTTTACTCATAAGCCAAGCTATTACTCTTGGATATGATGTAAATGGCCCACCATTTGGATGATCTGTTGTTAAAAAAACTTGCCATGGATTTTCTATCAACAAAGCTAACTCAAGCCCTATTCCCCATTGAATAGCATTTACATAATTGTATGGGCGATATAAAGCTGGAACTACTCCTGCTCCAGTTTCAACTTCTACATCAGCATTAAACCATTTTCTACCTGAGATTAAATGGAGCATATACATAGCAGGTCCATCAGCAGTCATCCAAGTAGTATCAGTAAATATTATTTGACCAATGTCTATAGTTACATGTTTATGCTTATTTACATAGTTTGCAATTTCTGGAGCTCCTGAGCTAACGTTGATCCAAGATGTTCCTTTTCTACCAGTAAATTGCACATGGGTTATATGAAGAATTGGTTTATCGTTTATTGCAAGGTCTTTAACGCAATCCATTGTAGCTATAGTAGTATCATAGTTTCCAGGTTTTCCTAAATTGTTAGTATGTAAATGAACTGAATGAGGCAAGTTAAGTAATTTATTGATTTTACACAAACCTCTTATGATTTCTCTAGGAGTAATTTCAAAATAGGGTACAACATCATCTAGCCCATCTACGTTTTTTCCCCAACGCCAAGCCTCAATTCCCCCAGGATTAACTACTTTGATTGCATAACCTTTTGTAGCATTAAGCATCCATGCTATATAAGCTGCACATTCTTCTATTTTTTTATCTCTTAAGTATTCCATAACAATCCAATTGTTTCCAAAAAGTGGAAAATTAGCTTTATCGACTATTGGTATATCGTTTAATTCCTCATGTGTATGTCTTGCTTTTAAAGGAGGAGATGCTGGTTCGAAAACAGTTGTATAGCCCATTTCAGCATAACGATATCCAGTAGTAAAAGTTGAAGGTATAGAATGCCCCACTCCAGATCTTTTTATTGAAGTTTTAACTTCAAAATCTTTCATATGGTCTTCAGGTCTTAAAGCTCTACCAGCGTTAACTTTTGATCCAGCTATATGAGAATGAATATCCACTCCTCCAGGCATTACAATTTTTCCAGAAGCATCAATTACTTTAGCTTTAGAGCTTACAGATTCTACTATTTTTCTATCTTTAATACAAACATCCATTTTTTCTCCAGCAATTCCATTTAATGGATCAAAAACATTTCCATTTTTTATAAGCCACTCTTCCATTTTAAGAGCCTCCTTTGATTTCTTTAACTTTTTTTAGGATTGCTTTAAGGATCTCTACATCTGATTTAACTTTAGCTGGAGGATCTTTCAATTTTTTAGCCTCTAAGACTACACCATCCATTCTATATATAGAACCTTGCTCTTCTATTCCAATAAAGGCTGAAGGAATTACAACATCTGAAATTGAAGAAGTTAAAGTAAAACATGGATCTATAGTAACTATTGGAATTTTTGTTAAATGCTTAGCAACAGCAAAAGGAAGATTCGATAAAGGATCAGAAGCAACTATCAATGCAGAATCGCATTCTTCACGCGCAAGGATGTCTATAGCTGAGGTTTCACCTGGGTTATACCTAGGATAACCATGGCTAAAGTCTACAGCAAAAGGGTAGCCTGTTTGCCAGGTAAAAACTTCATTTGCTCCTCTTACATTGAACCACCCTCTCATTGGCATGATAACGAATTTAGTTCTAGCATTTAACTCGCGTACTAATGAAAGTGCAGCGTCTATGTTTCTATGCTTTCCTAAGCTCATAGTTAATCCAAGTCCAAAGAATAAAGCTCCATACTCACAACTTATCATTTCATCAGCCAACTCTTCAATTTTATCAACTGGAATGCCTGCAACGCTTTCTTGCTCTATTTCTTCTCCTTTAACAGCCATTCTTAAAGCTAAAAGAAGCTCATAATCTTGATTTGGAGCTATTTGAATGAATTCATCAGCAATTTTAGCAGTATCAGTTTTCCTTACATCTACAACTATTAGCTTTCTTTCATTTCTAGTTTTTCTAAACTTTCCTTTACTGAATAAAGTATATCTAGTCATATGGCGGGGATGGGCATGAACTGGATTACAGCCCCAATAAATTATTAAATCAGCTCTATGCCTAATCTCTCCTAAAGAAGAGGCAGATTCTCCGATTTCATGAAGTCCAAGTATTGATGGCCCATGGCATGTTGTAGTTGTATTATCGATTACTCCGCCTAAAGCTTCAGCAAGCTCTACTCCTATGCTAATAGCTTCACAAGAAGTTGAGCTCCATCCATATAAAAGAGGATAATTAGCATTACACAATATTCTAGCAGCTTTATCTAAAGCTTCTTCAAAAGAAGTTTCAACAAGCTTACTATTTTTCCTAATCGTTGGCGAAAGAATTCTATTCGATTCATGATTAAGGAATTTATCGATTGAAATTGCACATGCATTTTTTACATTTATGATTTTATTGCCTTCTAATTCAACTTGTAGATCATCGCAACAACACCCACAAAAAGTACAAACTACATTATCGATAAAGCGTTTGCTCAAAAAAATCACCTTTTTAAAAATTGATTAAGAAATTCTTCTATACTTGTAACTTTTTCTGAAATCGCTGGAAATATTTCAGCTTCTACCCCTTTAAGAGATGGCATACCAGTTCCATTTGTTTCTGGATTTACTAAAAAACTTGACCATAATCCATAAGGAATGAATATTATTCCTTTATGTGGAACTTGTTTAGAAGTAATTGCTTTTAAAACAACTTGTCCCCATTTCGTAACTATCTTAACGTTTTGTCCTTCAAATATCCCTAGCTCTTTCATATCGCTTGGATCGATTTCACAAACAGCCACGCTTTCAACATATTCTTTAGAAAATTTATTTCCTTTTGTTTTTCCTTGAGGAAGACTTCTTCCAGTTAAAACTATTGCTTTAATGCTTTTCATCTTAACTCACATTATTTTTTAGGCTTTTCTATAAGCTTTCTTTTAGTAAGTATAGTTCCATCATCATAATGGGGCATTCTTAAAACATTATCTCCATTCTTTTCTATTTCACGAGCTTCATCAGCAAGTATTGCTGCATTTCGCATCATTTCATGAGCTGCAGCTACAGTTGCAGTATATTTTTCCCATTCCTTAATTACAAAACATCCTTCCATAGTTAAATCAGCAACTTTTTTAGCAATCTCATGAGCTGCTATAGCTTTAGCCATTGCATATGGATTTTGAAAGTTTGCATACTTGATTGCTAAATCCTTACTTACTATAAGCTTTGGTATAGTTGGCTTTTCTCCTTTTTTAAAAGCATCAATTACTTTATCAATTTCAGCATAGATCACATTAAATACTCCAGTTATCGCTAAAACTTTAATTAAATCTGAATTGAATAAAGCCATTTCAATAGGATCAAGAAATTCTCTTCTAGCCCCAATCATAGCATCTGCCTCAATTATTAAATATCCAAAGCCTTGTTCTTCTAGTTCTTTAGATATCTTTCTAGTAGGGCCATCAGAAACAATTATAGTTAGGATGTTGTTATTCTTTAAAATCTCTCTAAGTTTTTTAGGCCCTGGAAGACTTGCATTAGGACTGATAGTTATTGCAAAATCTGGTTTAAACTCAATTATCTTTTCAGCAACCTCTTTTGCTTCTTCTTCTCCCATTTTAGCTCCTGAACTCACTATTCTAACGCTAATATCCTGTCTTTCAGCTCTTTCATCAAGCAAAAACTCAATTAAAGGTGCTGAGGCTATGTTTCCAAGCTTAGCAAAACAAACTTTAACAACCATTTTTATTCACTATTTCTTAATGCTTTAAGCATATTATTATTTTCGCTCTAAATAAGATTTTTGTAGATGCTTCTTAATAAATTATTTTATGAAACTTAAAGCTTTTTAAGCGAATCAAATGAACTAGTGGTTTATTTTGTCCAATTAAGCTAGACAAAACTCTAGAAGTCGATGAAAAAGTTGGATTAAAAGGTAGAAATAGTAGCATTGGAAAAGCGTTCTAGGAAAAAGCTAGAAATAGAGGGTTAAACCTTTTAACGATGTTGAAATAAAAACAGTCTCAAGGCTTGTTAAGTCTAAGCAAATTGGCATAGCCATAAAACGGTTAATGGAAAAAGCTTTGGCTCTGTCAACTTAAGGGTTATTTTAGAGTTCTCGGTTTAAATTTGATGAACCATGAAAGACTTAATTATCCGTGAAAGTATAGCCTATATGGTTTATGATTTATAGCGTATATTTTGCTATATAAGCCTTAGAGCCATGGATTAAGCGCAGCCATATGGCTATATGGCTTTGGGTTCAAAGATTCGCATGGCTAGCTGATAGGTTTAAGCATGATAGCGTAGAATGCGTTTTAATCGATGAAACTCAAATTAAAATAAGGAATACAAGCCCTTAAGGATAGAACCGCATGCCTTGATGATTATTTTCCTTGTTGGCGTGAAAAGAAGGTTGCAAAGCCAGGCATACGTGGAATTGGATTAGCTTATTCCAAATCTGGCATAACATAGCCCATACGAAATTCGATGAACTTCCCAAAGCTGAGCTATTAAGCATAGAAGCGTTAAGGTTTATAGATTTTATGAGGGGGATGATCTTAAGTTGACAGAGCTAAAGCTTTATACACAAAATTCTTATATAAGAGCATTAAGAATTTTAATTCATAAGGGAGATAACATTTATTTAAGGTGTTTTGTATGAGTATAGAGTCCATCGTTGAAGATACTTTTGCAGAAGCTTTTCCAATGATTGCTGGAAGAATTTTAATAACTGCTCAAAATGAAGAATGGGCTTTAACAGCAGCAAGAAGCGCAACAGGTTTTGCATCCTCAATAATAATGTCTCCAGCTGAAGCAGGAATAGAGGGAGTAAAAGTACCCCCAGAGAAAACTCCTGATAAAAGACCTGGAGTAATGATTCAAATATATCATAGAACTGGTCGAGAATTAAAGTTACAAATGCTTGCAAGAATAGGACAATGCATATTAACTTGCCCAACCACTGCTGCTTTTGATGGGCTATCCATGGCTAAAAAAAGGATTAAAATTGGAAGAGCTGTAAGACTTTTTGGAGATGGTTTCCAAAAGAAGGATAGAATAAACGATAGAGTCGTTTGGAGAATTCCAGTTATGGAAGGAGAATTCATCATAGAAGATAAATTCGGTGTGAAAAGAGCTATAGCTGGAGGGAACTTCATAATAATGGCTGAAACTCAAGACTCAGGATTAGAGGCTGCTCAAAAGGCTGTAAAGGCTATTCAAGAAGTTGAAGGAGCAATTTTACCATTCCCAGGAGGAATCTGTAGATCTGGATCAAAAGTTGGATCTCTAAAGTATAAGCTTCTAGCCTCAACAAACCATCCATTTTGTCCAAAGCTCCGAGAAATTATTCCTAATTCGCAAGTTCCACCAAAAGTTAATAGTGTTTATGAATTAGTTTTTAATGCACTTACACTAAAGCAAATCGAAGAAGCAACAGCAAAAGGAATTAAAGCAGCTTTAGATGTAAGCGGAGTTGTAAAAATTTCTGCTGTAAACTTTGGAGGAAAATTAGGTCCTTATCAAATAAAATTAAGAGAAGTCCTTGAACGTTTTTAATCCATTAACAGATAAGTCTAATTAATGAACGACTTTAATTGTATCAAAGCTTTTCTCTTAAAAGATTCAGTCACTTTAGTGGTTGGTTACATTCTGAATAGCGTTATAAACTTCTTCTAGTTTTCCCTTAGCATAAATCTTTTCATTTAAAAAGACCTTTATTTTGATAAATCATAGAAAACTCTAATTATGGATTACTATACGCAGTGTATATTTATTTTTCTACCAGCTGTATCATCATTAGAGAAATAGAATTATTGGACTAAAATTAGTCCATTAGCGAATGGAATTGGATTCAAAAGCTAGTACAGAATGTATTCTATGAATCTCCTGCAGTACTAAGGTACTTCTGGTAAGAGGCTGTAATCCTAGTTCTTCAGCAAACCTTCTATTGCCTACTCTCATAACTTCTCAATAGTTATTATGCCCTTAAGTATTCTAAAAAGTTTTAAAAGTGTTTGGAGATTAGTTCTTAATTAAGGCCTTAAACCATTCATTATAGCTACCATAAGCGAAGAAGCTACTAAATCAGCTGTTGTTCCTGGATTTAAACTATTTTCTCCGTTAATTCTAAGCTCTTTATCAAGCTTGTTTAAACATTCAAAACCTTCTTTCGTAAGCATTCCACCTAGACTTAATACTTCTTTAGCTTTTTCTGAAACTTCTTTGGCTATAGAATAACCCATTTTTCTAGCTATTAAACTATCAGGATTTTTTGCTAATATTTCTAGAAAAGTATGAACTATAGCATAGTTTATATCATGTTTATCTAAGTATAATTTCATTAAGGTTGGATAGCCAAATTCAAAAGTTAATTGCATAGATGTTATCCATTCCTTAGCTATTGTATCCCAGCTAGCTGATATTTTCATAACTTCATAAAGAGTTATACCTTTTTCAATAAGTTTTTTTTCAGCTTGAGGATCGTAAACATCTATAGCCTCTTTATCCTCTACTTTTCCTAATCCTCCAGGTTTTGCTTTTTTTATAGCTTTATAAACATAAACAGCATCTTGAGGAGTTGTGGATTCAACTATAGATTTTATTCCATTTCTCCATGAATTTATAGATACTTTTCCATGCTTTCCATAAGCAAAACCATAAGCTGATGATAAAGGAATTAAAAGCATAGAAATTCCAAGATGAGTATTCGAGCCTTTATGCCATTTTTGAACTTCATTGATAGCCTCGTATATAGCGCTACCCACCATAACCCTTTCTAAGCCGATTTTTCCTTTAGAAGCTTTTAAACCATTTATGACAGTCTTCCTTATAATTGGCAATATGGCTATGCTACCAGCTATAAAATGCTCAAACCTTATATCTTTAAAGTCAGCAGTTCTATGAACATTTCCAGGCTTCGGCCAACCACAAACTTCAAGAGCACTTGCTAATTGAGCAGCTCTAACTACATCATCTATTATAGAAATCCTAGAGGGCATATATCTTCATTAAAATTCTTAATGCTCTTATATAAGAATTTTGTGTATAAAGCTTTTTCCATTATAGTAAATAACAATAATAAAAAAGTATAAACCCTTCATAGTTACAGCCATATATACATGAAGTTTAGAGATGAGTTCAAAATAAAGAAGAAAGGGAGTTTAAATTATTTTTCAGTTAATAAATATTCATATATTAATGTAGCTATTAATCCGCCTACTATTGGTCCTACCCAATAAACCCAGTGTGCTGTCCAATTTCCTGATGCTATTGCTGGTCCAAATGTCCTAGCAGGGTTCATAGAGGCTCCAGTAAGCGGCCCACCAACATATATATCTAAAGCAACAACAGCCCCTATTATTAAACCTGCAAACCCTGGAGGAGCTCTTTTATCAACAGCAGCACCCATAATCGTAAATAAAAGGAAGAATGTAAGAATTATCTCAACAACAACAGCTGCAACTTCACTTTTGCCTATAGCATCTCCTGGAAGAGTCAAACCAAAAGATACTGCTTTACCTTGAGGCAATATAGCAGCATGAGTAAAGCCAGCTAAAGCTGCACCTATAAGTTGCATTATAATATATGCTACAGCATCTTTAACATCAATCTTCTTTATAGCTAATAGACTTATAGTAACTGCAGGATTTATATGCGTTCCAGAAATATGACCTAGCGCATATATCATGATTGCAACAATAGCGCCGAATGAAGTTCCAATAGCAAATAAACCAGGACCGAAATAGTATGGTTGTGTTATACCTAAAACAACAGCATATATAGTTACTGATAATGGTCCAAAGAATACTAATGCATATGTTCCAATAAGCTCAGCAAGGTATTTCTGCCAACTCTTAACCATATACATCACCAAAAAAAGAAAGGGAAGTTTATACTGCCTTGTACCATTGGCAGTATGTGCATCTTGAAGGCATCATTGATGTGACTGCACAATTCTTTCTTGCACGTAATGGTGAAAATACTGTAGTTGGAGTAAATGCTATAGCGTTTGTTGCAAGTGTAGCTGTTACTGGTTCTGCTGTTAAGAAGCATGGAAAGTCTGCAAGTCTTAATAGTGAGCTTGTCCTAACAGTGATTGCACATCCTGGGTAAGCATACCTCTGTGGGTTTATTAAAACTTCATGCTTCTTTATTGGTGTAAGGTCTATAGGAACGCCAGCAGTTTTAGGTTCTCCTCCTGGATATGATTCCCAAAGTATTCTCCATCCACGGAATATTGTATCCATAAAGTCAACATTATGTAACTCTGCAGCAACACCCCTATTTGGATACATATTGTTATAGCTCCAGAATCTTTTATAGAGCAAATCGATAATCATCGGTGCAGTAAATCCATCCATTTCAAGTATATATTCGAGAGCTGCTGCAAGAGTACCTCCGGCAACACTAGCTAAGTGCCACTCATCTTTTAGAGTATCTTCAGTAACAGCTTTTCTCAACGTACTTTCAAGAACTTGGAAGGCTGCTTCAGCAATTGCAAATGTAACATCATCCTTGAACATATTATAGGAAGATTGTGCAATATGGTGCCCAATATCACCAACACAATATGCTGGAACTACTACAAGATTACCATAATGAACTTTAGCATCCATTGCTTTTTTGATAACAGGCTTAATTTTATCCTTATAGGAAGACATATACTTTCTCACATCAAAAGATGTGTGACCAGCTTTATCCATTAGCTCAGCTTGAGCTTCACTAGGTGAAAGGTATACTTTTTTCAATTGTACGATTTCTGCCTTAACTGCTTCAGTTAATGTTTTTCCAGCTTCTACAGCTTCCCTAAAAGCGGCACCAATACCATATGATGTATTCATGCCCCATGATTTAGAAGCCAAAATTGCCTTCTTATGAGCATCAGGTATATCGACTTTTGTAAGGATTTGATTAACAAAGTTACTTGTACTACCAGGAACAAAAGCAAAATCAACTACACATGTAGGACCCCAGAAACCAGCATAGCATCTAGTAACATATTGTCCAACGAATGCTTCATTCTTTTCAATCGTTTTAACAAATTTTTCAACAGAATCTCTAAATTTTGGATCTTCATCGTATAGAATTTCAAGGATTGGAGGAGTTTGATAATGCTCAACAAATGGATCATCTTCAGGTCTAATATAATCGGTTAACCCCGTTAATATTTCATAATGCGCAACGACTGATTCTCTATGAAGCGCAATAATCTCAGAAGATTGCCCATTAATTGGTTTCATTTTCTTTACAGCATCAACAAAAGGTTTGCAATCCTTAAGACTAAAACGCCCTCCCCTTTTCTCTTTGTTTACTGAAATTACAGAACCTAGGGCAGCAAGAGTTTCATCAACAGCTTTTTTAAAATATTCAACAGGACGTTTAGACATAACTTTTCCCTCATTTATTTGGGAAAAAGACTTTTAATCTTTTTTCCCAATATAATTGTTTAATAAACATTAAATATATAAATTTTTCTTTTTTCTTTTCTTAATTCTTAATTTCCTTAATTTTATGTAAAAGAAAAGTTCCAATAATTGATATAAGTAAAAACAATTAAGTTTAGTCTAAATTGCTTTGTTCTATAATATTTGCTTAGCTTTTTAAGTGAATATGGATTAACTATGTACTAAATCTAAGGTATTTTCTAGGCCTTAAAAGCCAGAATTCCCATTTTATGCAAAGGCCTTTGTATATGCTTTAAGCTATAGTCCCATGTATTAGCTTCTTTAAAATCGTATCTCTTACTACGCTAGCCTTTATCGCATAATTTTCTTCCTTAAACCTCCTATACCTTCGCTTTCAAATCGCTTTTTCAATTTTAGCATATTGAATTGAGAATATAAAAGCTCTAGCAACTTCGAATTTTTAAGCCTTATTTTAGTTTAATAATTATAAAAAACCTAGCCTTAAAATTTGCATTTTTTTACCTTTAAAGGCTTTTATTAACTCAGAAAGATTCATAAGAATTAGTGCGATTTCTATTTAATGTCTTTTTAGTCGTTATCTTTAAAAGCTCTTAATCTCTTAAACATATTAAAAAATCTTTTGGATCTTCTCCTATAACTAGCCTAAAAAATTCTTCATTTTTAATTAAAACTTTTTCTAATTTTCCTCTAGCCATAATCTTTTCATTTTCAAACGCTTGTTCGCAAAATCTTCCTCTAAAAGAAATTATTTCAATCGGTATTTTTTCTTTATCTCCTTTTAAAATGCGAACATCTTTAATTTTATATCTTGATGGAGTGAATATGGCTTCTGATGAATGTTCAACTTTAGCTTTTAAAACTACGTTACCAACTTCCCTATACAAGCATTTACCATAGCTTTCTTTTATTTCATTCCAATCTTTAACACAACGAATAAAAAAATCCTTTCCTTTAAATTTTCCTTCTAAAAACTTCCTTCTTTCATGATATAAGAAAACATTGAAATCCATCGATTTTTCCATTCCTCTAGTCTTATACAAATTTTTGATATCAAACTCATCATAATGCTTCAAAGCTTTATTACTTGAAAACAAAGCTTTTAATGAATCGTAAACCTTAAATGAATTTTTTTCCCCATAAACGATTAAATCTATATCTGAATCGATTTTATGTAAGCTTACTAAAAGAGATCCTGAAATGCCAAAGAACCTTGAAGGAATTCCAGTATCATCGATTAACATTTCAGCAAACCCTAAAGCACTTTGTTCTAAACTATCTTTTTCAATTTTATCTTTTAATTCTTTAAGCTTAATGATTGGATCATAATAGCATAGAATATTAGAAAAAGGAATTAATGGGAGTACTTTACCAAAAACTTTATCAAAACTTAAATAATTAGGCCATAGTTTTTTTAATAACTCATTTTTCTCATTTAAAGAATAAATTTTTTTAAAAGTTAAATTCCCTCTTTTTCTATCCCCATTTTTATCTGGGATATATCTTAAAAAGGCTATAACCTTTTTTGGAGGATGAATGAATCCTTTTACATCAAAAATTAAATGTTCTTTTGTCTCGATAAAATCTCCTTCTCTAAACTTCATTTCTTTTTTCATAAACTTTATTCATCTTTACTCTATTAAACTTTACCAAACTACAAAGGTTTTTTAACAAGCAGATATTTTCCTTACTATAACTATTGGAAAGTGTTCAACTTTTTCAAGCATTTCTGTTGTTATAGCTGTAAAGCTTACTCCAAACCTTTCTGCTACATCCCAAATAGTTCTTCCAGCACCAGAGCCTCTGGCTTTGTTAGCAACAGCAGCTATTTGCAATAGTTCTTCAGCATTTTCGTGATCCATTCCAAATGAAGCCAATGGAGTTGATCTGGGCCTTAGCTTAAATATTCTGCCTATTAAATAGGCAAGTAAACCAAGGTTCATTATTCCTTTAACTTGAGTTTTTCTTGAAGCTAAATGTAGATTGCGAAAACTAAACGTTTTATCTGAGTCGACAATCACTACAATTAAATGTTTATTGAAAAACTTTTTTAATTCTTTAAAAACTTTTTCAGCTATTTTTTTAGGGTTTTCTAAAGGTAAGCATGCAAAAAAAGAAGGTACATTGCTGACATCTATTCCACCTTCAGACCAATGCTTTAAGGATTGGAAAAGTCCAGCATAATTAAGAGTAGTTTGTTTATGGAATAATCCTTCTTTAATTGGATAGTTTCTAAGCCTTTCAATATTCTTTTTGTTTAAATGGCAAATTGGTCCTAAAAAATATCCCCATACTTTTTTAATCCAAAACAAAACTATGATTTTTGCAGTAAAACCTGGATTAGATTTGCTTTCATCAACAATTTTTCCAAGAGCTGTAGAAATTGCTTTCTCAGACAATACTACTATATCATTATCTTTAACATATCCATTAAGGCTTTTAATGATAATTTTTATGAAGTCGTCTCCAGGTTTCCAGTATCCAGTTTTTATAGCCTTTGCTAAGTATTTTACCATGCCTGAATTCCTTATTAATTACTCGATAATCATGCTTTAAGTATATAAATTGGCAAATTTTTCATTTAAATAGAAAGTGATCTATTTTGAAAATAGGAATATTGACCAGAAACGAGAATGCTTGGTGTTCTTCCCAGCTTAAAAAAGCTTTTTTAAAAAGAAATGTAATTCCTTTATGCTTTAGCTTTTCCTATATTTCTGCAAGAGTAGGCTATTCACCAATAGCATCAATAAATGAAGTTAACTTAGTTAAGGATTTAAATGCATTATTGGTTAGACCAATTGGAAGAGGATCTCTTGACGAAATAATTTTTAGAATGAATGTTCTTCATAAATTAGAAAGAGAAGGATTAACGATTATAAATCCACCTTTAGCCATAGAAAGGGCTGTAGACAAGTACTATACTTTATCGCTCATTCATGAAAGCGGAATCAATGTTCCAAGAACTTTGGTTACTGAAAACGTTGATGAAGCTATTAAAGCTTTTAAAGAATTTGGAGGCGATATAGTAATAAAACCAATATTCGGATCTAGAGGAATAGGTGCTACTAGAGTAACAGATATAGATGTAGCTGAAAGAATTTTTAGGACTTTAAGATTTTATCACCATGTTTTATACATTCAAGAATTTTTACCCCATGGAAAAGCGGATATAAGAGCATTTGTGATTGGAGATAGAGTAGTAGCTTCCATGTATCGTGTTTCAAACAATTGGAAAACGAATATAAGTCAAGGAGCTATTCCAGTTAAGGCACATTTAAGCGAAGAAATAGAAAAAACAGCTGTTAAAGCATGTAAAGCAATAAGTTGTGAAATAGCTGGTGTTGATCTAATCCATTGTAAAAACAAGATATTCGTGATTGAAATAAATTCTCAACCAGGTTGGCGTGGACTTCAAAGTATTACAGAAAAGAATATTGGAGAAGAAATAGCTGATTATGTAATTTCAAGAGCAAAAAAATAAAACTTTTAAGGCTGTGGCCTTATAACATAACGCATGTTTATTGGTTGATTAAATTGAAAAGTTCAATAAGTTCTATATTAAAGAATGATGAATTAACTTTTTCTGAGAAAATCCTATCTTTAAAAAGATGCGATTCTCCATTAAAAGTTGCTTATGCTGGAGAAATAATAGTTACTTCAGTAGACTTTAGCATGGCTACTGATGGGACTGGACCTTTAGCTATAAAAATATTTAAGGAAATGAATGCTGAAAAGCTTTGGGATCCTAAAAAAGTACTACTCAATATAGACCATACTTATCCTGCTTCTTCTGAGCAAATAGCATCTCTACATAAGCTAATGAGAGATTTCGCAAAAGAACAAGGTTGTTTAATTCAAGAAGGAGATATTGGACATCAACATATGCTCGAGCATATTTCTACAAGCGGTATGCTTATCGTTGGAGCAGACTCGCATACAACTATGCATGGAGCTTTAGGCGCTTTTGCTACTGGACTTGGAAGTACTGAAATAGCGGCTATATGGGCTTCTGGAGAAACATGGTTTAAAGTTCCAGAAACTATAAAAGTTATTCTTGAAGGAGAGTTGCCTAAAGGAGTTTATGCGAAGGATATTTCATTAAGTTTAATTGGAAAGATTAAGTCTGATGGAGCAAACTATAAATCCATGGAATATTCTGGAAACCTTATAAAAAAGCTTTCAATAGATTCTAGAGCATGTATTTGTAACATGAGTATGGAAGCAGGAGCTAAAGCAGCTATAGTAGAGCAAGATAGTATTACTGAAGTCTTCCTAGAATCTGTATCAAGAAAACCAATAATAGAAGTTCATGCTGGAAATAAAGCCAATTATGAGGATAAGATAGTGATAGAAGTTGATAAACTTGAGCCTCTAGTAGCTGCTCCAGATAATGTTGATAACGTTAAAACTATCGATGAATTTTATGGAACTCCGATAGATCAAGCTTTTATTGGAAGTTGTACTAACGGAAGGCTTGAAGATTTAGAAGTTGCTGCTTCTATTGTTAAAAACCATAAAGTAAAAGATAGTGTAAGATTTATAATCACACCAGCTTCTAGAAAAGTTTTCTTAATGGCTTTAAAAAAAGGAATAATATTTGAGTTTGAAAAAGCTGGAGCTATAGTTACAAACCCTACTTGTGGAGCTTGTGTTGGTACTCATATGGGGTTATTGGCTTCAGGAGAAGTTTGTATTTCAAGCAGTAATAGAAATTTTAAAGGAAGGATGGGTTCTAGGGAATCAAAAATATTTTTAGCTTCACCAGCGACTGTAGCAGCTTCAGCCATAGATGGGTTTATTTCTGATCCAAGGAGGTATTTAAAATGATTTTAAAAGGAAAAGCTTGGAAATTTGGAAACGATATAAACACAGATTTAATAATCCCATATAAGTATAAAGCAAGAACTTTAGATCCTAAAGAATTAGGAATGCATTGCATGGAAGGAATAGATCCATACTTCTCTAAAAAAGTAAGACCTGGAGATTTCATAATTGCTGGAAAAAACTTTGGATGTGGCTCTAGTAGGGAACAAGCACCTATAGCAATAAAGGCTTGTGGGATTTCAGTTGTAATCGCTAAAAGTTTTGCAAGGATTTTTTATAGAAATGCTATAAACATCGGGTTACCAGTTTTAGAATGCAAAGAAGATTTAGAAAAAATAGAAGAAGGCGATTTATTAGAAGTTGATTTGAAAGAGGGCATTGTAAAGGATATATCAAGAAATTTAACATTAAAAACCTCAAAAATTCCCTCTTTTCTAGAAAAGCTTTTAGATGAAGGAGGCTTAGTTGAGTATTATAAAAAATATGCAAAGTTTCCTTGGAAATCTATATAGGTTACTTTAATGATAATAGA
>JAVZFM010000004.1:0-28309 GCA_038872815.1 Bathyarchaeia archaeon | reverse complement strand
TGTTGAGTTGAACCTATTTTCATCGTTATCGAATCATTAAGAGGAGCTTTTTCCATGATCTCTATAGGTGCACCAGGAAAAAGACCCAATTTACCCAAATATTGTAATAGTTCTTCTTGTTCTTCTATTATTTTTGCAACTATGCCTTGCATACCTACAGTAAGATTGATTAAAGGCACTAGTTTTTCCTTAATAATTCCCCCACATTTTGTTGGAATAGGATTTCCATGAGGACATGTTTTTGGATGTCTTAATGCCTTTTCTAAAGGTTTAATCATTTCTTCAGTTATACTGTGTTCTAACTTGCATGCTATTTCATGAACTTTATTCCACTCCATATGCAAAATATCTGTAAGTAAACGCTCTGATAGCCGATGCTTTCGTATTACCTGTATGGCTATTTTACGACCTTTTTTTGTGAGTTTAATGCCTTTATAAGGCTCATGAATTATTAAACCTTTTTTCTTTAACCACTTTAAAGTATTTGTAACAGTACCTGGAACTACTCCCAAGATCTTAACAATATCGCTAGTTCTAGCAATACCACTTTTTTCTTGGAGTTTAAAGATACATTCAAGATATTCCTCTATTACTGCACTAATTTCTTCCTTTAAATTCATTTTACGAATAACCTAAATTAAAATTACGAAAAATCGTATATTTAAATTTATCATTTTTATGATAATTAATTATATTGAGAAAAAATAGGCTTCAATCTCCAATATAGGTTATAAATTCGTTTAGCCATAAGGGTTTATTTAAGATTAAAAACCATTTAAGTTAAATACAATAGTTTAATTCAATTTGATCATTGGTGGATAATTACGTTTATGCTTAGTTCTCCCGAATCTATGAACTATTTCATTTATTATGTTTTCATCTATTCCCGTTAATAGGCTTACTTGATTTTTTGAAAGCTTTTTATCGAATAGCCAAAATAAAATAAGATCTAGCTTTTCATAATCAATTGGTAATTCATCAGTAACTCTATGCCCTGGGTAAAGTTGAGGACTACTTGGTTTGTGCGCTATTTTTTGCGGTATGCCTAAATATTCAGCTAATTTTCTTACTTGAGTTTTATAAAGATGGGCAATAGGAAAAAAGTCTACACCTCCATCCCCATATTTAGTAAAATAGCCTATTAAAATCTCGCTTCGATCACTTGTTCCTGCAACCAAGTAGTTTCTAAGATTAGCATAGTAATAAAGTATTATCATGCGTACTCTAGCACGAATATTTGCCATAGGAATTCTTTGCTTAGTATCTTTTTCATCAATATTTAAAGCTTTAAAAAATTCTTCAGTTATCCCTTGAATATTCACAATTTTTATTTCAATACCTAACCATTTTGCAATATCCATTGCGTCCTTTATATCTTCTTTAGGAGTAAACTCAGTTGGCATTAAAATGCCTAGCACTTTATCCTTTCCTAATCCTTGAGCACAAAGTGTAGCCACAACACTGCTATCAACACCACCACTTAAACCGATTACTACTCCATTAGCATTAGCTTCTTTTACTATTTTAATGATAAATCCCGTAACTTCTTCAACAATTTTTTCAAAGTCTATCTTATCTAATTCTAACATTTTTATTCTAATGTTAACATTTGTATAGAGTGTTTTAATAAGCTTTTGTATAGAGTTGCTTTAAGCATTATTTGTAGCATTCCGCTTAAAAGCTAAATTAATAATTGATAAAATAGTTTTAATGGAAAATTAAAAACTAAAAGTGGCTAGTTTAATGGTTATTTATATTGTTTATAGAGCAGAGAGGAAAGTAAAGAACAGAAGTATTATTCCCAAAGTCTTAAGGAAATTTGGCGGTATTCAACTGCATAAATCTTTATGGCAAGTTGATGAAAAAGAATTAAAAAACATTAAAAATTTTCTTGAAGCGCATCATTTCATTATCTTAAAAAGAGAAAGGGAATTAAAAGAACTAGTTATAGAGGAGAATAGGTTAATAGATTTAGGAAGTTTAGTTGTGCTTGCTTTTGATTTACCTAAAAATCAACAAGCAGGAAGAAAGGCTATAGAGAGACTTTTAATTCAAGTACCCCATTTATTTTTATGCAGATCCGTATATGCTTTTCCTCAATCTCACGGTTTATATGGAAAAACAATAACAAGAAAGATTTCAGAAATGGTGAAGGAGCTTGGGGGGAAAGTAGTAATTTTACCTAGAATAACGATAATGAATAATTCAATAATAAACGATTTAATCCAGGAAGCGATATTAGGAATAAAAAAGAGATTATTGGCAATAACTAGTTTGCTTCAACAAATAAATTATAATGACATAAAAAAGTTAAAAGAATTGAAAGTTAAAATTTTAAAGCTTAAAATAACTATAAACCTCTACATAAAATGGCTTACTCCAGATCTCTATTTCATAAAAGAAATACAAAAAATGTTAAGGAGTTTAGAGGAAACTTTTAAAGAAAAGTTAATTAAATAATCAAGCATTACTTTTTCTTCTTCTTTTTTTCCTCCTTCTTTTCTTCTTCTTTCTTTTCTTCAGACATATAACTCCACCCCTTTTATTTTACCATTCTTCTTCGCTTTCTTCTGGTTCCTCTTTAAATTTGGTTTTCATTACATTTACTCTCCGTTTTATTGAGTTACTCTTCAATTCAAATAAACTTAAGTTTGAAAAAATAAAGTTTAAAAAACAGTTTTTTCAGAAATTTTAGTTTAAAAAATTTCTAAAGAAAATATTTAAAAGAAAATCATGATAAAAAAATAGTAAAAAACTCAATTTTGCTTTATATCTTATTATCATTTATAATATAGAGGCATAAATTTGTCCTATGTGAAATCTAAAACTCATGAAAATTTCGAATAGTTTAAAAGGAAAAAAGTTATAAACAATATTTTTGAGGAGTAAATATAGAAAATGTTTGAGGAAATAAAGCTAACTTATTTAACCCTTCATGATATCTATAAACCCTATGAAAATCTTAAAAAAGGTAAGTTTTTTAATCATTACTTCTTTTATTCTTTAATCAATTTAGCTAAAGCAAATGAGAGTAATTTTTTAGAATATGCATGTCCTTAAGATAAAAATACATTTTAGGTGGGTACATGATCATAAAAGCTGATATTTCACAAGTTCTAGGCTTGTTAGATTTATTAAAATCTTATGATGGAAAAACAGATATTGCTACATTAACTTCTAAATTAATGATGGATATTGAAGATTTATTTCCAATAATAGAAACTGCTGAATATTTAGGTTTAGTAACTGTAATTAATGGCGATATTCAACTTACAGATATTGGTTATAAGCTTAGTGAAAGCAAGCTTCTTGAACGAAAAAAAATTATAAAAAATCAAATAACGAACTTAGAACCATTTGTTTCAATAATAAGATCTCTTCATGAAAAAGGGGAGTTAGAAAAAGAAGAATTGAATGAAATATTATCTTCAAAACTAGATCGAGGCGAAGATTTTGAAAGTTTTCTAAAATTAGTAATAGCTTGGGGATCTTTTTCAAAGATATTTTATTACAATGGAGGCTCAAAAAAGATCTATTTAAAAAGACCTAAATAAATTTTAACTAATTAAGGAAATTATTCTATCCTCAAGCTCGAATAAAGTAGCATCTCGAGGATTTCTAGGCCTTGGTATAGTGATCTTAATCTCTTTAATAACCCTTCCTGGTCTAGCACTAAGCACTATAACTCTATCAGCCATGTAGACAGCTTCTTGAACATTATGAGTAACCATTATACAAACGCTTGTGGGAATATCTTCTCTAAGCCATATCTCTAAAGTCTCTTTTCTTAATGTTTCAGCTGTTAAAGCATCCAAAGATGAAAATGGCTCGTCTAGTAAAAGAACTTCTGGTTCTAAAGCTAAAGCTCTAGCTATTCCAACCCTTTGCTTCATTCCTCCGGAAAGCTCTTTTGGATAGAGATCTTCAAATCCTTCAAGCCCAACGCTATGAAGATATTTTAAGGCTCTTTCAATTCTTTTTTCTTTAGGCATTTTTAAGCTTAGCAACCCCATTTCAACATTTTCTAAAACTGTTTTCCAAGGTATTAATGCAAAGCTTTGAAAAACTATTCCAATTTTTGGATTAGGAGCTTTAATCGGTTCATTTTTAAATAAAACTTCTCCTTTAGTAGGAACCTCTAATCCATCGATAATCCTTAATAAAGTGCTTTTTCCACATCCAGAAGGCCCAACTATACAAACGAATTCATTTTCATAAACATCAAAACTAATCCCTTGTAAAGCAACTATGTTTTTACCATTTCGCTTAAATACTTTCCAAACATCACATACTTTTATAAGAGGAGTTGGCAAAATATTCACCGTTTTAAAATTAAAATTCAAATTTGTATTTTTCAAATTTAAGCATAAGTCTCCTCCATACAAATCTATTCATGATCACTATTGCCAAAATCATTGTTATGAGGGATAGCGATATCATGCTTGTACTTCCCCATTCCCAAGCTGCTTTATCGAGGAAATATCCAAGGCCTGGAAGCTCGTATATTTGCTCTCCATAGCTGATATACTCTGAAACTATTAATGCATTCCAGCCTCCTCCCCAAGCTTGAATGCTACCTATTATTAGCGCAGGAAGTACAGATGGAATCATTATTTCCTTAAAGAATTTTGATCCTTTTATTCCATAAGCCTTTGCTACTTCTAGGATATCTGTGGGAATCGATTTAGCAGCCCCTATGATATTAAATAAGAGATACCATTGCATTCCAGTTAGTAAAAGCAAAATAGATGCTAACTCTTGTCCAATCCAGCTCCCTTGAAAGTATATTATAATGAATATTACCATAAATGGGAAAAGAGCCATAGCAGGGATTGATTGCCCTACATCAAAAATTGGAATTAATACTTTTGAAAGTCTACTGCTTTGAGCAGTAATTACCCCTATAGGCAAAGTCCATGAGAGTGCTATTCCATAAGCTAAAGAAAGTCTAAGGATTGAGCGAAATACATAATAGGGTAAGTTAAAAACTTCAGGATAGTTATTAAAATCATTTATAAATTCAAAAAAATCAAACCTAGGAGCTTTAAAGACATAGAACACTATAGCAACTATTGATGAAAGTATTATAATTAAAGCTATTAATCTACTCCAAATAGGTCTTTCTTTTATTAATTCATAAAATCGAGGTATTTTTTTAACATCAGGAGGATAAATTCCTACAGTTTTGAAAAATGATGTTAAATAAGATTTTTCATGCTCTACAATAGAATGAAATAAGGTAACTATTTTACTTTCGTACTTTTTGATCTTTTTTATTAAAACTTTCTCAAAAATACTTGGACTAGTTGGAGATGAAATACTTTCATACTTATATTTTTCAGCATAGTTCATTAATGGATTCCATATAACTCTATTGATTGTTGTAATTATTAAAACCATTATAATTAACCCAAAAATAGCAGAGCATATATCTCCATTGAAAGCAGCATTAGCTAAATAATAACCTAAACCTGGCAAAGTATAGCTTTGAGCGCTAAAAGTAATATATTCACAAGCAATTAAAAAATACCAACCCCCTCCCCAAGCTAAAATACTTCCAGAAATTAATCCTGGAAATATTGCAGGTAAAAGAATTTCTTTAATGTAAGTGAAGCTTTTTATACCATAAGCTTTACCTGCTATTTTAATATCTTCAGGAATTGCTTGAATCCCAGCAATTACATTGAATACAACAGACCAAGCCATACCAGTGAATATCAATAAAATGGAAGCCAATTCAAGGCCTAAAGCCCCTGGAAATTTATAAATGAAGAAAAGAATCGCTATCGGAAAAAATCCTAAAACTGGTATTGATTGCAATACATCTAAAATAGGTATTAAGACTTGAGAGGCTTTTTCATTTGAAGTAGCAAGGATACCATAAGAGATTCCAAATATCAAAACAAGTGTATATGCAATACTCATTCTAAGAAGAGTTCTAAGAATAAAGTATGGAAGTAAAAAAGTCTCAGGATTAGCAAATACATTTGAAAAGAATTCGAATAAAGGTTTTAGAACTAGAATTGATGGAGTTAACAGTAAGAGAATGTTGGTGAGATTCATTGTTTGCCTCTCCATTCAATTAATAATCACCCAAGAATTAACTAAAACCTTAAATATATATACTTTTTTACACTATTTAAAAGAGCTCGCTAACCCAATTCTAATTTAGAGCTTCAATTACGCTTCACTAACAGTGAATATAACCATAAATTCCAAATCTCACTACTTATTATAATTTATTATAAACATTACGTTTAAGTAAGAATTTTATACTAAGTTAATTAAGAACATTATTCTTGTAAGTTTTATTATCCTAAAAGCTTTATCAACTCATCTAATTCTTGCTCACTTACGTACATGCCTTTTCGTGACATTTTATGCTAAGAATTGTTGAGATCATGCTAAAAGGGATTGGATTTATGCCTTTATACAAATTTTGAAATCTAAAAGTTACGTTCTTACTTATTTTAATTAATTTACAGTATTGTTCATATGAGTCTAAACAAGTTTCATGACTATAAAGATTCCGTAGTTCTTTACGAATTCTCCACAACCTTTAATTTCTTTATTTGGATGAATTATATAAAAGAAAACTAAATTAGCTTGCTCTGGAACAGTAACACTACTTCTTATATGAGCTTGGATTTTTTGCTTGAAGTATTTTCAACGAATTCATTTCACCATTTTTCTTCTATGGTCAGCATATATCCATATTTTTATTAAAATCGCTCAACGTAAATCACTTTTTAAAACGTGTAAGAATTTCCTGGTTTTAAGGACATAACATTTACTTCCATACCTTTTTCTTTTAAGGCTTTAATAAATCTTTCAGGAGAAGGTTCAAGAATTGGAAAAGTCATATAATGCATAGGAATTACAGTTTTTGGATTAATCAACTCTACAGCTTCAACAGCTTCAATCGGGCCCATTGTATAATAACCGCCTATAGGTATTAACGCAACATCAGGTTTGTAAAGCTTTCCTATAAGTTTCATGTCGCCAAATAACCCAGTATCACCAGCATGGTAAATAGATTTTCTTTCATTTTTTATTATAAAACCGCATGGAGATCCTCTATTGCTTGAATGAAAGGCTTGAACCATCGTTATTTGAATATTATCTATGCTTACTGTACCGCCTATATTCATGCCAACTATACTTTTCAATCCATGTTTTTCAGCATATAAACCAATCTCAAAATTTGAGACGAAAGTTGCATTTGTTGCTTTACATATTTCAAAAGCATTGCCTAAATGATCCATATGATCGTGGGTTACACAAACTATATCAGCTTTTTTAATTTCTTTAGATTTTATTGGACTTATTGGATTGCCGTTTAACCATGGATCTATTAAAATTATTTTATTTGCCATTTCTAGTTGAAAACAAGCATGACCAAACCATTTAATAATTGCCAAGGCTTTTCACCCTTTATTCTTAACTATACTATTCATAAAAAACTAAAAATTTATTACTTAGAAGTTTAAGATCATGTAATAATAAAAATTTAAAGTGGCTGAAGCTCTTTGGTTAGAGAACCTAAAAAAATGCCTGAAATAAAACTGTTTGGTAAATGGAGTTTTGAAAATATAGAAGTAGTAGACCCTGGCTTAAAAAGGTATATTGGCTTAAAACCTATATTCATTCCGCATAGCGGAGGAAGACATGAGCATCAAAGGTTTAAAAAATCTAATTTAAACATAGTAGAGCGTTTAGTCAATAATATGATGCGCCATGGAAGATGTGGAGGAAAAAAAGCTAAAGCCATAAGCATTGTTAAAAATGCTTTGGATATAATCCATTTAAAAACTGGAAAAAATCCAATCGAAGTTCTTGTAAGAGCTATAGAAAATGCTGCTCCTTGTGAAGATACAACGAGAATTGCTTACGGAGGCATAGTCTATCCTATTTCAGTAGATATCTCTCCTCAACGCAGAGTAGATCTCGCTTTGAGGTTTTTAAGCGAAGGAGCTCGGATAGCTTCATTTAGCAATCCAAAAACAATAGATGAGTGCCTAGCTGAAGAAATATTGTATACATATTATAAGGACAATAGAAGTTACTCTATTCGTAAAAAAGATGAAATGGAAAGAATAGCACTTTCAAGTCGATGAATTAAGCATTACCTGATGTTAAATCCTATCAATACTGTCCCTATTTTAGGATCGTTAATATCCCAACCCATTTCTTTTTTAATATAAATGTCTACTGGAGTTGAAACTGTTATTGAGGCTACATCTTTTATAAGCTTTATTTCTTCAAGTTCTGGGAAACGAATTGGCGGATATACTAGCGTAGAATCAGCTTTACGTAAATGAGCAAGCTTATCCTTGTAAAGGATAAAATTTTTTCCAAGAAAAATTATGTTTGGATCTTTTTTTAATTTCTCTATTTTTTCATCTTCCCAAACCTCTTCTCCAACTATTTCTTCTCCTATTTTCCATAGAATTATTGGTTCAGGAGGATGTCTGAGATTGGGGAGATGCACTATAACCAATACTACTTGTCGTTTTAAAACTTCTCTTAAACCTTCATTAAAACATCTAATTCCTATCATAGATTTTTCAACAAGGGTTTCTAATTTTAATATTTCTTCAAAATGCTTTCTATCCAAATAGCGAACATCGATGATTCCAGGAATACTTAATAAAACTTCTTTTATAAGTTTAATTACTTCTTCAAAGCTTTTTTCAGCCATGTTGATATAGTAAAAAATTATGCCAATATAATTTTAACTATTCAAAATGTGGTTTTACTTCTTTATGGAATAGTTCTAAATGCTTAGGAATATTTTCAAGATTAAAATCTATTATTGCTAAGTTTATTTGATTTAAACCAACTTTGACCAATTCTTCTATTCTTTCAACGCAATATTCTGGTTTTCCTGATATTGAAAATGCTTCAAGCATTTCTTCAGTAACTAAAGGCTCAGCTTGGCTTAATCCTCCTTTTTCTAAAGCCTCTTTAACTTTTTTTGTATCATCAAAGCTTATTCCATGTCTTTCAAGCACTTTAGGGCTAGTGCTTACAGCTATTAATGCAACACACCAACGAACTGAATTCCAAGCTTCCTCTTCTTTTTTTGAAATTCCAAAAAGAACTGCTGTTGCTAAATCTATATCGCTTATCTTTTTTCTTGCTTTTTCTACGCCTTTTTTTACTTCATCAAGGGAAAGCTTAACTTCAAAATGATGAGATAGATCTAAAAGGACTCCATCCCCAATTTCTCCTGCTAATTGAAGCATTTTTGGGCTTCTAGCCCCAATGTATATTGGAACTACTCTTTTTGGCTTGAACATAAGTGTAAACCCTGAAAGTTTAATCATTTTTCCAGAATAATTAACAGGTTCTCCTTTAAGAATTAATTTAATTACTTCTACAGATTCTCTAAGCATTATTGATGGAGATTTTCTAATTATTCCAGCAGATTTAAGTAAAGTTTCATCACCAGCTCCTATTCCAAGGATAGCCCTCCCATTACTTGTTTCATCTATTGTGGCTATTGTTGAAGCAATTATGCATGGGTTTCTAGTGTAAGGATTAGTGACCCCTGTTCCCAACTTCATTTTTTTAGTGTTGAAAGCTAAAGCTGTTAAGGCTAAATAAGGATTAACAGAATTAGCATAATCAGCTATCCATCCATACTGAATTCCAAGCTTTTCAGCATAAGAATATATTTTGACTATTTCTTGTAAAGGCCATTTTGGTGCCATAAGTAAACCAAATTCTACCAATTTTATCACATATTAATTAATCGATAACCCTAAATATATAACGTTTTTTATTAAGGTTTTATTATGCTATGTTTAAAAAGCTTCAATTCTTATCTCAGAATTTTGGGTTAAGTATGGATATGTATGGAGTTTATACTTAACTCTTTAGCATTATCGCTTTTTCCTTTCAAGCTTTTGATTTTAGATTAAAGACTATTAAAGCTTTTCAAATTATCTCAGTTATGGCTTTTTTTATATCATCTTTACTTGGAATTGCAGCATCCTCTAAAACTGGGGAATATGGTACAGGCGTATCAAAAGCTGCAACTCTTTTTATTGGAGCATCCAAATAATCAAAAGCTTCCTCAACTATAAGCGATAAAATTTCAGCGCCCACTCCACCAGTTTTACAACCTTCTTCAACTATTATTGCTTTTCCAGTTTTCTTAACAGACTCTATTATAGTTTCTTTATCCAATGGGTTTAAAGTCCTTAAATCTACTATTTCTATTGTTTTTCCTTCTTTAATTATTTCTTTACTCGCTTCAATTGCTTTATGAACCATAATCCCATAAGTTATTATAGTTAAATCTTCTCCTTCTTGCTTTATATCTGCTTTTCCTAAAGGAATTAAATACTCTTCTTCTGGAACTTTTCCTTTTAACTTGTATAAAAGCTTATGTTCAAAGAATAAAACTGGATTATCATCTCTAATAGAAGATTTAAGCAATCCTTTTGCATCATAAGGCGTAGAGGGAAAAACTATTTTTAAGCCTGGAATATGTATGAATAAAGCTTCAAGGCTTTGAGAATGACAAACTGAAGCTCTTATTCCAGCTCCAGTAGCTGTTCGAATAACTAATGGAAGTTTTACTTTTCCCCCTCCATGTACATATCTTAACTTAGCAACAATGTTAATTACAGGTTCCATACAACAACATATAAAATCAGCATACATTATTTCGGCTATAGGGCGCATACCATTTATAGCTGCTCCAGCAGCTGCGCCTATAATGGCTATTTCAGAAATTGGAGTATTCCTTACTCTTTCTTCTCCAAACTCATCAACTAACCCTTTAGTTACACCAAAAACTCCATTAGCATATCCTCTTTGAATATCCTCGCCTAATATGAAAATACTTTTATCTCTTTTCATTTCCTCACGTAAAGCTTCACGTAAACTTTCTAAAAAAGTAATTTCTCTCATTTCAACTCACCTATTTTAAACATATAAATCTTCTAAAGCTTCCTCTGGGCTGGGATAGGGGCTTTCATAAGCAAACTTTACAGCATTTTCAACTTCTTCCATTACTTTTTTATCTATTCTATCAAGTTCTTCTTGGGTTAAAGCCTTTTCATTAATAACTTTTTCCCTAAACCCTTTTATTGGACATTTTTTCATCCATTCTTCAACTTCTTGAATTGGCCTATAAGTTAAGCCTCTGTTTGGATCACCTTCTGAAGAACCCCTCCATCTATAGGTTAGGCACTCTAATAGCGTAGGGCCTTTTCCTTTTCTAGCTCTTTCTACAGCTTCTTTCGCAGCTTCATAAACTGCAAATACATCGTTTCCATCAACAGTGACTCCAGGAATTCCATAAGCTAAAGCTCTTTCAGAAAGTTTTTTTAACTTTGTTGATTTTGTTATCTTAGTGGTAATTGCGTATTGATTGTTTTCGCAAACGAATATAACTGGAAGATCCCATATAGCAGCTAAATTCATTCCTTCATGAAATGAAGCTGTATTAGTTGCTCCATCTCCAAAAAAGCAAGCAACTACTTGATCTGTTCCTCTTAACTTGATTGATAAGCCTACTCCAGCAGCTACAGGAATTCCATCTCCAACTATAGCAAAACATCCTACTACGCCTTCCTCAAATGCTGAAGCATGCATTGTTCCAGCCTTTCCTTTGTTATACCCAGTTTTTTTACCAAATATTTCAGCCATAAGCCTATCAAGTTTAGCTCCTTTAGCTATGTTATGCCCATGGCCTCTATGGGTTCCAGTAACGTAATCGTCTTTTCTTAAATTTGTACAAACTCCAACTATAGAAGCCTCTTGCCCTATACAAAGATGAGGATGACCTGGTATAACTCCTTTAAGAGCTAACTCTATTAGCTTTTCCTCAAAAAACCTTATTTTTACCATGTTTTCATAAAGCTCTATTAGCTTTTCTTTTTCCATTTTTCTCCCCTCAATATTAAAAATAGCTACAGACTAAACAATAGGTGAACGTTCTTAAATAATTATTGTTATGATGAAGCTCTGTTAAGCTAATTTAAAGCCATAATAGAATTGCAAAAACTTTTATTGTTTACATAGAATATATCCCTACAAGGAGGTAGTTCTATGTATGATTTAAAATCTTTTATTAAAGCATTAGAAGATCGTAATGAGCTTGTTAGAGTGAAAAAACCAGTAAGCACAAAGTTTGAAATAGGATCGCTTGCTAGAAAATCTGAAATTCAAAATGGTCCAGCTTTACTTTTTGAAAACCCTATAGGGTATAAAACACCAGTAGTTGTTGGTATATTAAGCACTGTTGAAAGAATGGGTTTAGGAATTGGAGTATCGAAGGAACAGCTTATAGAAAAAATATCTAGTGCTATGGAAAACCCAATAAAGCCTATATCAACAAAATATAGCCCAGTTAAGGATAATGTTTTTGAAGAAAATATAGATTTATTAAAGCTTTTACCAATTCCTATACATTCTGAGCTCGATGGAGGACCTTTTATAAGTGGAGGAGTTGTTTTTTCAAAAGATCCTATAAGCGGAAGGCAAAACCTTTCTTTCAATAGAATGCATGTAAAAGGTCCTAAAAAGCTTGGAATAGACATAGATCCATGGAGACATTTAAGGGAATTCTATGAAAGCGCAGATGGAAAGCCTTTGGATATAGCAATTTGTATAGGACTTCCACCAGCCATAGAGCTAGCAGCTGCAGCACGTGTACCCTATGATGAAATTGAAATGGCTGGAGCTTTATTAAACAAGCCTATAGAAATGGTAAAATGCGATCATGTAGACATTCAAGTTCCTGCATGTGCAGAAATACTTATTGAAGGAAGCATAATTCCAAAAATAGAAAAAGAAGGTCCATTTGCAGAATTCACAGGATACTATGGCTCAGGAAATCATCCAATAGTTGAAGTTAAAGCTATTTCTTATAGAAATGATGCAATTTATCGAACAATAACAGGGGCTTCTTTAGAGCATGTTCTACTAGGAAATATAGTTACAAGGGATCCTTTGCTTTATAGATTCGTAAAGCATGTATGCGCTGGAGTTAAAGCAGTCCATCATCCTCCACATTGTTCAGGCTTTCATGCAATTATATCTATTAAAAAAACAAAAGAAGGTGAAGCGAAAAACGTTATATTTGCTGCGCTTACAAGCCATGTAAACGTAAAGCATGTTATAGTCGTAGATGATGATATAGACATTTATGATCCTAAAGATGTTGAGTGGGCAATAGCAACTAGAGTTCAAGGCGATGAAGATATAATAATTATCCCTAATGCTTTAGGGCATACTTTAGATAGATCAAGCAAGAATGGAATTACAGCAAAAGTTGGAATAGATGCTACGATTCCTTTAGATAGAAAAGAAGATTTTGTTAGAGTTAAGTATTGGAACATTGAGAAAATTGATTTAAAGGATTATCTATAGATTTCAGAATAAATTAAAAGCAAATATTCTAAGAAGGTAAAAGATTTGGATAAAAAGCTATTGGTAGCTGACCCAAGGATATGCTCAAGCTGTAGGATTTGTGAATTAATTTGTTCTTTTAAGCATGAAGGAGTTTTTAATCCTTCAAAATCAAGAGTTAAAGTAATTCGTATAGAACCTCCAGCTTATGATTTTCCAATTGCATGCAAACAATGCGGTAAACCTCCTTGTAAAAATGTGTGCCCTGTGAATGCTATAAATAAAAATTATGAAGGAATATTACAAGTTGATGAAAGTGCTTGTATAGGATGTAGCTTATGTGTTCAAGCATGTCCTTTTGGAGCAATTAAGCTTAAACCAGATAGTGGAATTGCTATTATGTGCAATTTATGTGGAGAATGTGTAAAGCGTTGCCCCCCAGAAACATTAAAATTGCTTACTCCTAATGCAATAGCAAATCAAAAATCAATTCTTTATGCTAAGAGATTAGTATCTTCAATTTTTAAATAAAATTGAGGTTTAAAAATGAAAGGCTATATTGGAAAAATTCTTCATGTAGATTTATCGAATAAAAAAGTTTTTTCAGAAGAACTTAAGCAAGAAATTGCAAAAAGCTTTATTGGTGGAAGAGGTTTTGCGATTAAAATGCTCTATGAAAACGTTACTCCAAACATAGATCCTTTAAGCCCAGATAACCTTATAATATTTGCTACAGGCCCACTTAACGGAACAATTACACCCGGATGCAGCAGAACTCATATTTCTTCTAGATCTCCTCAAACTCGATTAATTGGATGGGCAAACGTTGGAGGCCATTTTGCCTCAGCCTTAAAACAAGCTGGATTCGATCTAGTAATAGTAAAAGGAAAAGCTGAAAAACCTGTTTATCTAAGCATAATAAATGGGAATGTTGAAATTAAAGATGCGTTGCATATTTGGGGAAAAGGAGCTTTAGAAGCTGGTAAAATAATTATAGAGGAAGTAGGCAATAAGGATTTAGAAGTACTTTCTATCGGGCAAGCTGGAGAAAATCTAGTAAAGTTTTCAGCAATATTATCAGTAGGAAGGCTTAGTGGAAAAGCTGCAGCACGTACAGGTATGGGAGCTATTATGGGCTCAAAAAAGCTTAAAGCAATAGCAGCTTATGGAGAAAAAGACATAGAAGTTGCAAACCCAGAAAAATTTATGGAAGCTGTAAATGAAGTTATAGAGGTTTTAAAGAAAAATCCAGCATCTCTGGTAACAGCTCCATCTTTAGGGACTTCTTTTCTTGTAAAAGCATTAGGATTTAAAGGATCTTTAGTAACTTGGAACTTTCAAAAAGGAAAATTTGAATATGAGGATGAAATAAGTGGGGAAAAAATGCGTGAAAAATATTTATGGAAAGCTCAATCATGTTTTGCTTGCCCTCAAAGATGCACTAGGTATGTTGTTGTTAAAGAAGGCCCTTTTGCTGGATATGCTGGAAAAGGTCCAGAATTTGAAACTTTAGCAATGCTGGGCTCAAACATTGGAATTGGAAAGCTTGATGCAATCATAGGCTTAAACGATTTATTTGACGAGTATGGAATGGATACAATTTCTGGAGGAAACGTTATAGGGTTTGCTATGGAATTGTATCAAAGAGGAATTTTAACTAAAGAAGATTTGGATGGTTTAGAGCTTGAATGGGGAAACGTGGATGCTGTGCTTGAACTAACTAAAAAAATCGTTAAAAGAGAGGGTATTGGAAATGTATTGGCTGAAGGAGTAAAAAGAGCATCAGAAATAATAGGAAAAGGATCAGAAAAATATGCAATGCATACAAAAGGTCTTGAGCATATAGGTGGAGACCCTAGAGGTCAAACTGGGTTTACGCTAGGCTATGTTACATGCAGTAGAGGAGCAGACCATTTAGGAGCATTACCAGTTTTTGAATACCTTGGAAATCCTGAAGAAGCTAAACGCTTTTTTGGAAGTGAGGAGGCTTGTGATAGGTTTGGAGTAAAAGGTAAAGGAAGGCTAGTAAAATGGCAAGAAGAGCTAATGGCGATAGAAGATTCTTTAGTAATTTGTAAACCTGTTTATTCTCATTTTGCTAACTCTTTTCAAAAAATTCTATTGCTTAGTTTTCCTATGCAAGCAAGGCTTTATTCAGCAGCAACTGGAATTGAAATAAGCGAAGAAGAAATTCGTATTGTTGGCGAGCGTATTGTTAACCTTGAAAGAGCTTATAACGTAAGAATAGGCATAACTAGAAAAGACGATACGCTTCCAGAAAGGTTTTTAAAAGAACCTTTAAGTGAAGGCGGCTCAAAAGGCTATGTAGTAAACCTTGATCCAATGCTTGATGAATACTATGAAGCTAGAGGCTGGAATGTTAAAACAGGAATTCCACTGAAATCTACATTTAAAAGACTTGGGCTTGAAAAAGTAGCTGAGGAATTAAAGTTAAAAGATTAATGTTTATTACTCATGCATTCCTATCTAATCTTTAGCCCTAGCTAGAAGGATTGTAATTTCGGTTTTAGAGGAAAAGAAATTCTTATTTTAACTCTAACAAAGCATATATATGTTCCTAAACAAATATATGTTAAAATCAAGATAAAATTTATTGAAAACTTAAGAAAGGTGTTGATCGAATTTGGTTAATTTTGGAGTTTTATTCACTCCTGAAATGCCAGTTCAAGAATGTGTAAAATATGCAAAGCTTGCAGAAGAATCAGGTATAGATTATGTATGGGTTGCTGATGAGAGCCCATCAGCTCCATTTCGTGACGTATTCGTTGTATTAGCAGCCATAGCTCATGCTACAGAAAAAGTTAAAATAGGAACAGCTGTTTGCAATCCTTATACTCGTCATCCAGCTTTACTAGCATTTTCTATAGCCACTATAGATGAGCTTTCGAATGGAAGGGCAGTTCTTGGAATAGGGGCTGGGGGATCTTTAACTTTAAGGCCTTTAGGAATTCCAATGTGGAACAAGCCTTTAACAGCTATTAGAGAAGCAATAACTGTAATAAGAAAGCTATTTGATGGAGAAACTGTTACTTTTGAGGGGAAAATAATAAGGGCTTACAATGTAAAGCTGTTTACTAAGCCTAAAAAAATTCCAATTTATATGGCTGCTAGAGGAGATGGAATGCTTAAGCTTTTAGGAGAATTGGCTGATGGAGCTTTATTATCTTCACCAATACTCCATATAAAATATGAGCTTGAAAGGATAAAAGAGGGATGCAAAAAAGCTGGAAGAAGGTTAAATGAAATAGAAATTGGAAATGCAACTCCATTTTCTGTATCGATGAATAAAGAAAAAGCAAAGGAAGCTGTAAAAAGCCATTGCACTTTTATGATATCAGATTTTCCGCTTAAAGCTCTTGAATCTGTTGGAATAAGCAAGGAAGAACAAGAAATTGTTAGAGAAGCCTTTAAAAAGGGAGGAATAGAAAAGGCTAAAGATTTAATAACTTTAGAAATGGTAAACGCTTTAACTATTTCTGGGACTCCAGAAGAGTGCGTACCGAAATTCAAAGATCAAATTAAGGCTGGAGTTAATCAAATAATATTCAGCTCACCCTATGGTCCGAGCATAGAGGAAGCTTTTAAGCTTATTAAAGAAGAAATAATTCCAAAGCTTCGTTCTTAATATTTCAATAAATCTAATTTTTAGCCTGAAACCCAAGCTTTTTACACTACTTAATTTCCTATAGGTAATTGCTTTAAATGTATAATTTCAATACTCTACTCGTATATTATTGTTTTACACTTTATGCCCACTATTTTATTAATATGGCTTTTCCTAAATCTAGGAGTCATAATAATTTTTGAATAAAACTAGCATTAAAAAGTCTTTCCTATTTTTAAACTAAAGTAGAATCCTTTTTTGTTAAATAAGGATAGATTAAAATATAGTATTCCACTCAGTTTTATATGGCTAGTGGTTTAAATGAAGTTTAGTTTAACTTATGGTTTTCATTCTTTAAATGGAGATTGGGCATCTTTATATGAAAACGCTTTGAAACAAATTGCTTTAGCTGAAAAGTATGGCTTTGATTCAGTTTTTGTATCTGAGCATCATTTTACAAAAGATGGTTGGTTTCCATCTTCAAGAATAGCTTGTGCTGGAATAGCTACTAGGAGAATAAAAGTTGGGACAGCAATAGTAGTTTTGCCGTTAGATAATCCAATAAGAGTTGCAGAAGAGGCAGCGCTATTGGATATAATCTCAAAAGGTAGATTTATCTTAGGAATAGGCGTTGGAAATCGTAAAGAGGAGTTTGAGGCTTTTGGCGTACCGTTCAAAGAAAGAGGCTCGAGGTTTGAAGAAGAAGTTATAATTTTAAGAAAGCTTCTATCTGAGCCTAAAGTTACTTTTATTGGTAAGCATTATCATATAAAGGATATTGCTATAATGCCAAAACCGATACAAAAGCCTTTGCCACCTATATGGATTGCTGCTCAATGGTCTGTTAAAGCTGTTAAAAGAGCTGCTAGGCTTGGGGATGCTTGGTTACCAGATCCAATTACTCCAATTAAAGTTTTAAAAAGCTATATGGAAGTTTATAAGAAGGAGTTGAAAAAGGTTGGGAAGGACTTTTATAGAATTGAAAGGCCTTTAAGAAGAGAAGCCTATATATCTGAAAATGCTGAAAAAGCATGGGAAGAAGTTAAGAATGGAATTTTATACCTTTATGGTGAAAATTATTATAAATGGGAAGCACTACAGGATGAAGATGGAAGCACCCTAACTCCTGAAAGTATAAGTTTTGATGAATACATAGGAGTGCTTAAAAAAGGTTTATAATTGGAGAGCCTGAAGATTTCATAGAAGAAGTTGAAAAATATAAAAAAGAGCTTGAAGTTAATAATATAGTTTTAAGAATACAATTTCCAAAAATTTCTCATAAAAAAGTACTTAAAGCTATAAAACTTATTGGTGAAAAAGTAATTCCATATTTTAAGCAAGCTTAAGGATTACTTAATGATTTTCTTCATAAAAACGCTTTACTTTTTTAACTTGAATTGTTAATTCCTTTAATGCTAAGCGTACTAAAGCTTTTGTTTCTTCATCTATTGTAAAAAGTATGGAAAAATAAACAAGTATTCCTACTAGAACAATTGAAAAAATAAATGATATCCTACTCGGTAAACTTAAGCTAAATGGTTTTAGAACAAAAGCCATAATAGCCGATGCAAGCACGTATTTGGCTATAGCTTTTAATGGAAATTTAAAGCTTAAGCACTTCTTAGCAATTCTATACTTCATGAATAGAATCATTAAGTTTATTGGAAAGCCGATTGCAACAAAATAAAAGGCTTTTTCAAATGGAGTTTTAGAGATGTAAGCAAGAAAATAGTATAAAATCGGTAAATATATGGCTACATAAACATAAGTAAAAGTTGGTAAAAGGAATAACTTGCTTTTCCTTAAATCTTTTAATGAAAACTTTACTTGAGCATCCACTTTTTCAGCTCCAAGTATGATTGTTTCTACTATAGTCATGAAGCATGTAATCAAGGAGTTTATGGCCGTTATATAAAGTATTGTTTTGGCTATTGAATAAATTGGATTTAAAATCATTAATAAATGTTCTGCTAAAGTTAGAATGCCAAAAGTCATTGGAATTGCAAACATTAATGTTAGCCTTATTGAGATCTCTACATCTTCACTTTTTCCTCCAGCTAAAAGCTTTGGATAAAGAGCCACTCCTAATGATGAAGCATAAGTAATAAGCGTAGCTATGGTTAAAGCTGCACCTAAGTAAGCTCTAGCTAAAGTTCCTCCTAGAATCAATAACATAATCATAGCAAAAGATGCTAAACTTGAACCAACAATGCTGTATAGGCTTATGATTGAGCCCTTAAGCCATCCACTGATATAATCAAACCTACTCTTGCTTTTTAACTCATCTATAAAGACTATTGAGTAGAATATTATATCGATTAAATCTGCAAGTATTATAGCTATTATTGCTCCAAGCAAACCTATGCGTAAAAAAGCTACAAGTATAAAGCCAAAAAAAAGCTTAGATATTTCATGAATTACTAAATCATATCCTAATAAATAAGGCTTTTTTGCATTAGCAATTGCTTCAAAAGCTGGTTTAAGATAAAGCTCTATTACTTGGAATGAGGCTAAAGCATAATAAATGCTTTTGGTTCCAGCTATTTTTGCAAAAACTGGAGCCATTAAAAAGCATAAAAGCATAGAAGGAATAGATATAGCGAAGTTAATCACTATACCTGTTTTTCCTGCGCCTTCCATTCCTCTTGCTATATACCTTCCAGCCCAGCTAGGAATAATCGTATTTATTAAGATAAAATAGCCTAAAACATCAGCTATGTTTTGCCAAACACCAAATTCACTTGCAGATAAACTACGAACAACTACGATTACAAAAAGTACTCCAGTAAGCATTGAAAAAACTTTTCCAGAAAAAAGAGTAAACCCTGAATATCGAAGCCTAATTTTATTGCTCAATGCATTCTCTCCTAGAAATTTTTAGTTTCATTGAAAGCCATTAATAAAGCATAGTTATATAGCTTTTTATTTATACATTTATGCGCATTAAGACGTACAGTTAATCTAAAACCCAAGCTCAGTAAAAAGTTATATTTTACCTCAAATAAATTGAATCAATTAATTTCCTCGCTTAAAAGCCTAAGTTTAAGCTTTAGAGGGTCGTTAAAGGAAAAACTAACTTCTTAAATATCTTTCTTAGAATAAACTATTTGAAGATAATTATGAGAAGAATAAAAGATTGGCTCGATCAAGCTGAAGGAGATTTAAAAGCAGCTAAGGATTTACATAATACTGGAAACTATGCTTGGAGTTGTTTTGCATCACAACAATCTGCAGAAAAATCTTTAAAAGCTATAGCTGAAAGTTTAGCTACTCCAAGCATAGGTCATAACCTTATAATATTGATTTCAACAATTTCTAAAAAAATTGAAATTCCAATTAGTATAAAATCTGCATGCAAAAGGCTTAATAGATTTTACATTCCCACTAGATATCCTAATGCTTTTCCAAGCGGCGCACCAATACATATGTATGATGATGAGGATTCTATTCAAGCCATAAAAGATGCTGAGGAAGTGTTTAATTTTGCAAAAAAAGTTACAAAAATTGCCTAAATACTCTTCTCTTAAATCTTATATTGAAAAACTTTTATCTTCTGATAAAAAAGAAAAAATAAAATCTATAGTTTTGCATGGATCTATGGCAAGAGGAGACTATAGCTGTTCAAGCGATATAGACTTGTTAATAGTTGTATCTGAAGAATCTAAAAGGCTTGATAAAAGAATCTATGAATATTCTGAATACTCTAATGGTTGGGTTGAGCCTTTAGTCTATACAGACAAAGAAATCATAGAAATGTTTAACGATTTTAATCCATTAATACTATACGCTTTAAAGGATGGCATAGTTATAATCGATAATGGTTTTTGGTTTAAGCTAAAGAGAAAATTTAATGAAATGGAAAAAGAAGGAAGGCTAAAAAAAGAAGGGAATTCATGGATAGTAAAAGGTTATTAAAGTATGGTTATTCTTTATAGCTAAATTTAGCTATAAAGAATCCTGGGCAATCTTCATGGATATGGGGGTTAAACCTTTGAGTTAAAGCAGCTTCTGGAACAACATGATCTAAGCCTGGGCTTCCAAAGAAATAATTCTGTTCTATAACTTTTAATCCACATTTTTCTAAAGCAAATTTTACTATCCCCTCGTTTTCCTCTATAGTTAAAGTGCATGTGGAATAAACAATAGTGCCTCCAGGCTTAATCGATTTTGAAATGCTAAAAAGGAATTGCTTTTGATACTCTGAAAGAGCATAGATTTTGGAGCTTTTACAATTTTCATAAATTTTTGGGCGGACTCCTAATGAAGAACATGGAGGATCTATTAAAGCTTTTTGAAACTTTAAACTTGGAAAATCCACATCTAAATATCTAGAATCATGACACATCAATTTAACGTTAATAATTCCAAGTCTTTTAATGGTTTCTTGAAGTTTTCCTATTTTAACTTTATTCCTATCTATTGCGTATATAACTCCTTTATTTTGCATTAATTGAGCTAAAGCTCCAGTTTTTCCACCAGGAGCTGCTGCTACATCAGCTATTTCTTCATAAGGTTGAGGGTTTAATATTTTACATGCAAGAATTGCTGGAAAAGATTGTGGATATATTAAACCATTTTTGAATTCTTCTGTTTCCCTTAAGCTTGGAACTTTATACTTTGAATAAACGATTTCTATAGCTAAGCCTTTTCTAAAGATAAGAATTTCAGTTTCATCCATTTTAGCAATTCCAGAAGCTATTTCTTGATTAAGCTCATCGACTATGGTTACTAAATCACCTTTTTTTATTTTTGAGCATTTTTTAATTCCAGGAGCATAAACATGAGCTCCTTGTAAAACAGATTCAGCAGTGAATTTATCGACTATAACTTTTTTATTAAAAATTGGTATTTCAAAAGGACCCTCTATTGGGATGTAAAGTGCTTCTTTAATTATTGAATGTTGTTTAACATTAAATCCTTTTTCTCTTAAACTTTTCATTATTTCTTCTGGAGAAGCCTTTAAAGTATTGGCTCTAAAATAATATTTTTTTCCTGGAGATTTTAATGCTTGAACGACTTTTTTTAACTCATAACCATAAACTGCTTGAAGATGTTTAAGAGAATCTATTGAAAATTTATACTTAATGCTTAATTCTTTTAAATCAAGCATAATATAGCCTTATTTATGAATTATTTTGCTTATAGATTTCAAAGATTTGAAACAAGGTAAATTTACAACTCGATTATTCTTACTTCCTTTGTTTTTGTATTAAGGACTCCAATTGTGCTTTTTCCGCTAAGATAACCGCATAACTCTCCAGGATTTATTATTAAAGTTTTTCCTAAATGTTCAATTTTGACTTTATGAGTATGACCATAAACTATGAATTCATATGCTTGAGAATTTATTAAAGAATCTAATAATTCCTTTTCATGCCCATGTAAAAGCGCTAATTTCAATCCTTCAATTTTTATTTCAGCAAAATATCCTCTTATCTCCATCCCAAATTCATTGAATTTTTGTTTTATTAAAGCTTTATCTCCATCGTTGTTTCCATAAACTCCTATAAGCTTATTTTTTAAAGATTTAAACCTAGCTACAGCAAAAGGAGCTATAAAATCTCCAGAATGTAAAACTATTTCCAAATTCAATCTATTCAATTCGTTTATTGCTTTATCTATCATTGGAATATTGTCATGGGAATCTGAAATTAATCCAACTTTCATAAATTCTCAACTCCAAAAAAAGCTTTAGCTTGTTCAAACGAGCTTTTAATATGTAAATAAGCTTTTTCATAAACAGGTCTATCATGACCAGGAAGCATTGTTTCTACTTTTAATTCACTTAACCTTTTTAAAGATTTTATAAGCATATTTTCATCCCCAGTTGGCAAATCTGTTCTTCCAAAAGACCCTCCTGGAAAAACAGTATCGCCAGTAAATAATAAAGAATTAGCTTCATCGTAAAGACATATGCTTCCATATGTATGTCCTGGCGTATGCAAAACTTTTAAATCCCTAGTTTCAGTATGAATTGTTTGATTTTCGTTTAATCCATGGATTCTTGCTTGCTTAGGAAGCTCTAGAAACTTTAATTCAGAAGGATGTATAAAAATTATAGGAGAGGTATAGGTCAAAATTTCTAAAAGCCCTCCTACATGATCAAAATGAGAATGAGTTAAAATAACTTTGCTAACGTTGTTTATATCAAGTCCAATTTTTCTTAAAGATTGGCTTATTAAATCGCTAATATCTCCAGATCCAGTATCGACTATTGTTACATCATTTTTTCCTATGGCATATATGTTTGAGCAAAGATTTGCCCCCTCTATCCAAACTATATCTTTTATTTTAATAGGGTTAAAGCCCATAAGATTTACACCTTAATAAATGTATGATTGATTCTATAGCAACTTTTATGAGAAAGAATGGAATTTAAACTTTTAGGAGGAAAATTTTTGGAAGGTTATACCCTCACTGTAGACATTGGCACAACAGGATGTAAAGTAATTTTATTCGATAAGCATGGAAGCATTGTTTCTAAAGCTAGCTCATATTTTGCTACAAAATATTTGTATGCGCATTGGGCTGAGCAAAATCCTGAAGATTGGTGGTATGCAACAGTTTATGCTATTAAAAATGCTTTACGTAAAGTCGATTCAAAAAAAGTTATAGGAATAAGCCTTACAGGCCAAATGAGTGGTGTAGTATTGCTTAATAAAAATAAGGAAGTAATAAGGCCTTGTATAATATGGATGGATAGAAGAGCTATAGAACAAGCAGAAAAAGTTAAAAAAAGGCTTAATGAAAAAGATGTTTATAAAATTACTGGGCATAGAGTTGATCCAGCCTTTTTTGCTATGAAGCTTCTTTGGATTAAAGAAAATGAAAAATCAAAATTCAATAAAGCAAAGTATTTTTTACTTCCTAAAGACTATATAAGAATGAAGCTTTGCAATTCTATAGCAACAGATTATGGCGATGCTTCAGGAACAATGCTTTTAGATATAAGAAAAAGAGATTGGGCAATAGAATTTATTGAAGATTTAAAGATTCCTATAGAAAAGCTTCCAAGGATTTTAGAACCATATGAAATAGCTGGAGAATTAATTGAAAGCTCTGCAAAAACTTTTGGTTTAAAACATGGAATACCAATCATAACTGGAAGTGGAGATGGTTTATGCTCAGCTTTAGGAGCTGGAGTAGTAAAGCAAGGAATATGTCATGAAGTTACTGGCACGTCTACAGTAGTTTCTGTATGTTCAAAATCCTTAAGCTATGATCCTGAAATGAGAGTAATAATGAATTGTTACGTTATGCCTAAATTATGGTTAATAGAAGCTCCAATGTCTACTACTGGCGCTATTTTAGAGTGGTTTAAGAACAATTTTTTAATTTATTACAATAAATCTAGAGTTTATGGATTAATGAGTAAAGAAGCTTCTAAAGTTGGAATTGGCTCTGATGGGCTTATACTTTTACCATATTTTATGGGTGAACGCTCTCCAGTATGGGATCCAAAAGCTAAAGGAGTTTTATTTGGTTTAACGCTTTCCCATTCTAAAGGGCATTTTTTAAGAGCTATTCTTGAAGGCGTAGCTTTTTCTTTAAACCAAATCCTAGAATTGTTTGAAGAAATTGGGATAAAAGTTAAAGAAATACGTTCGACTGGCGGGGGCTCTAGAAGTAAGGTTTGGAATCAAATAAAAGCAAATGTAACTGGAAAACCAGTTATTACACTTAAAACAGAGGAAACAACGCTTTTAGGAGCTATGCTTTTAGCACTTTATGGGCTTGGATTTTATAAAAGCCTAAAAGATGCTTCTAATTATATAATCAAAATAGCTGAAAGGAACTTTCCTGATAAAAATATACATGTTAAATATTCTAAATACTATTCAATTTTTAAACAATTGTATCCAAGACTAAAGGATCTTTTTCAAAGATTTCATAAAATTTAATTTCAATAATTGTATAACTTTATTTAATGGGATGATAAATTTGGTTTCTGGAATAGGAAAACTTATTAGGCTAAATAGAATTTTTAAAGAAAAATCCAAAAGAACGTTTATAGTTGCAATGGATCATGGATCTTTTGATGGGCCTATACTTGGAATCGAAAATCCTTTAGAAACTTTAAAAAAAGTTTTATGCGAAGGAGTAAATGCTTTAATAATCACTCCAGGAATATGCAAAATAGCATATGAACAAATAATGGGTAAAGCCTCAATAATCTTAAGGATAAGTGGTGCTGTAACTAAATCTGGAATGAAAAAGGATTATACTCAAATAACTAGGCATATTAGTACAGCCTTAAAGATTGGAGCTGATGCTGTAGCAGTAACTGCTTTTGTAGGAGGGGAAGACGAATCCAAAATGCTTAAAAGACTTTCATTCATAGCTGAAAAATGTGATGATTATGGAATGCCTTTGTTAGCTGAAATGATCCCAGCTTTTAGCGATAAATACTCTTCAGATAAAGTAAGCTTAGCTTCAAGAGTTGGAGCTGAGCTAGGAGCTGATATCATTAAAACATACTATACTGGAAGCATAGAAAGCTTTAAAAAAGTTGTTAATTCATGTCCTGTACCAATAGTAATAGCTGGAGGCCCAAAAATCGATAATCCTAAAAGAGTAATTGAAGTTGTAAAAGAGTCTATAGAGGCTGGAGGAAAAGGAGTAGCTTTTGGAAGAAATGTTTGGCAACATCATAATCCAAAAGCGATTGCTAAAGCAATCGCTAGTATAATCCATGAAGATTTCTCAGTAGAGGAAGCATTTAAAATTCTTGAAGCAAACTTATGAAACGATGTTGCATTAAGTTTTTATGAAACAATGGATTTAAAATTTATTTAAGAAATGGAAATAAACGTTGTTTGTAAATTAGCAAATTTAAGGAAGTTTTTAATTTTAAGCACATGCCAATCTTTCATTCCTAAAGAATTTTTAAAAGAAAGTAATGTTTTTCCTGAAAGAATTTCAGAAAAAGGCCAAATGTTTTTAGAAGCAAAAGAAAAAGAAACTTTAGCTATAGTTAAGAATATAAGGTTTGTAAAAGCCTCAAATATAGTTAAGGTTTTTTATAGCTCAATGAGTGGTAATACAAAGCTTGAATGGCAATCCTTAGAAAAAGATCTTAGAAGATTGACTGGTAAAGCTAGTGGTAATGCTTTAGTAAATTTGTTTGCTAGTAGAATTCTTAATAAAAACAATTTAAAGCTTAAAACTTGATTTTATAGAATTTTTTAATTTTTTTGATTAATTTTTCAATAGATTTCATTGAATTATCGACTAGCTTTTTAATATCCCCCTCACTTGCATTTTTTACATGAATTCCAGCTATAACTATAGTAGTTCGCTTCAATTCTTTTACTAAAAGCTCGGCTACTGGTTTTACAAGCTCATCTTCCTTATGGCCGATTAAAGTAAAAATAGAAGTACTTGAACTAATCTTTTCTGGATATTTTAAACTTGGTCTTGGAATGCTTATTGCAACAGCTCCAACATGAGGCTTTTCCCCCCCTAAAATGCTTACTATTAAAGCCTCTTCCATAACAACTGCTATGGATTTTACGTTGAACTTTTTTAAACCAAAACTTGATTTAAATGTTCTTAGGCTCAAGTTAATCAACTAAAGCTTTAAAACGCTTTATTTATAACTTTTCTCATTGATAGCATGAATCTAGATGCTTAATAATGAAAAATTCAAAAGTGATAGGAATTGATTTAGCAGGAGTAGAGCATAAAGAAACTGGATTTTGTATAATGCAACCCCTCCATGAATGCTTATGGGTTAAAACAAGCATACTTTATAAGGATGAAGAAATCATTTTAGAATGTATAAAAGAAAAACCTAATTTAATAAGCATAGATGCTCCATTGGCTTTACCAAAAGGAAGATGTTGCTTAAAAGATGAATGCTCATGTAGGAATAAAGGGCATCTTAGAGAATGCGATAAAGAACTTTTAAAAATGGGAATAAAATTCTTTCCAGTTACGCTTGGACCTATGCGAAAATTGACCATGCGAGGAATTAAATTAAGGAAAATTCTTGAAGATAAAGGCTTTAAGGTTATTGAAACTTATCCTGGAGGAGCGCAAGACTTGCTTGGATTGCCCAGGAAAAAGTATGGAATAGAAAAGCTTAGAAATGGATTGTTAAAGTTTGGAATTAAAGGAGACATCTTAAAGTCAAAAATAACTGATCATGAGCTTGATGCAATTACATCGGCATTAGTAGGAAAAATGTATCTTGAAGGAAACTTTATTGCTATTGGAGACTTGGATGAAATTTTGATGATTTTACCTAAAAAAGTTACTTTTTGATAAAAAGAACTTAAAACACAAATTTTTATATGAACAAAATATTTTAAAAGCCTTTAGATGATGAAATATGGCAAGCATAAGTTATAGGGAATTATCAGAAAAATTGGTAAAGTTGTTAGAACTAAATTTTTATCCAATTTCAATCCATATCTTAAAGAAAGAGCCAAAAAATCTAGAAAGGACAAATAAAACTAGTGCTGTTTGTGGTTTTTTGGGCATTTCAGAAAAAAGCTCTTTTTATGCTTTAGCCACAGATCATTTCGATTGTCCAATTGGACTTGAAGTAGTTGGTTTTACTCTAGATAAAGGTAGAAAAAGATCTAGGGATAAAATATATTCAATGATGGTTGAATCTGGAATTATGAGTAAAAAGGCTTTAGCAAATTGGAAAAGAAAAATGCCTAAGCTCAAACAAGGATTTACTGAAGCTATTGTTTATGAGCCTTTAGAATTATCGCATAAGAACCCAGATATAGTTGTATTTAAGTGTAACCCTTTTCAATCTATGCTATTGGCTTCAGCGATTGGAAAAGAATTAGGAAAAGAAACTCCTATTTTAAGCAATTTTCCTGGTTGCTGTATAATACCTATAGCCTATAAAAGCAAGAAAGTAGTAATGAGCTTAGCATGCGATGGTTCAAGAAAGCTTATGCCAATTAAACCTGATGAATTGTTAGTTGCAATTTCTGGTAAAGAGTTGGTTAATCTAGTAAAAGAACTTGAACAATACATTCAAGGAAGAGAAAAATTTGAAAAATATTTTGAATAAATAAGGTTTTACTCTATTGCTTTTTTTAAATCCAATTCGATTATATCTCTTGCACCCTTTCTTTTTAATAATGGAATAAGCCTTACTATATCGTTTTCTGGAACAACTGTTTCAACAGCATACCATTTGCCATTTCCTCCATGTAATGAAGAAACAGTTGGGCTTTTCATTGCAGGAAGCGTTTTAATTACTTCACTTAATGCATACTCGGGTACATTCATTTTGAGCAATTTTAGCCTTTTAGCATTCATTGATCCTTTTAACACAGTTATTAAACCATA
>JAVZFM010000003.1:0-29672 GCA_038872815.1 Bathyarchaeia archaeon | reverse complement strand
TGGTATAGGCTTTATATTGTTCTTAGGGTTCATAGGTATGTTAGGCTCTATATGCATTGATGATAGCTTATTCCTTATAGCTTCAGTATCGTATTTTTGGAGCTTTATCCAAGCCTTCTAGAAGCTCGTTAAAGCGCTTAGAGTCATTCTCTACGCTTAAAGGCATAGAATCTTCATCAACGCATACTCTATCATGGCTTCTCATAGATACTATAGCCTTGAATATTCTATCCATACGCTTAAGCCTTTTTTAGCATGTTTTATAAGAGCGTATAGAATTCCATTTATAGTAAGCCTATCATCAGCCCTAGTCTTTAGAAGTAAAAAAGGCTTAATGAAAGCCCATTCTTCATCAGAAATCTCATGAAATTCCATAAGAAAGCTTATTTTCAGTAAAATTTAAATAGTTTGGAGATGAGTTCAGTGTTAAAGATAGGTCATTGTACAAAGATTTTTGATATCATTAAAAACAAATTTGATATAGAGGTAACAGAAGTGGCGTTTTTGATATTTTTAGTAAAACATTAAGTCTTTTTCTTTTCTACATTTTTTGAATACGAACCGTATTGGCATCCTTTAGGTAAAGGAGAAATAAAAAGAATTGAAAATAAACTCACCCAGATTTGGAACTAATTTTTTTAAGTGTATTAGACTTATTCTTATTTTTATTCCAATCAGATTTAGTAATGCAACTTGGTAACAGACACATTCTGAAAGGTCTTTTCCCTTTTCTAAAGACTTGTATTATTGGAGTATTACACTTTTCACAAGTCTTGCCAGTAGATTGAATGCTTGCACCAGCAGGCAAAGGATAACCTGTCTTACAATTTGGATAATTACTACAACCAACAAAAAACTTTCCGCTTAGCTTAGATCTTAAAATTCTTAGCTCACCTGTTTTACATTTAGGACAGTTTCCAATCTTTCTTTCTTCTTCTCTTTTAGTTAACAAAGCTTCCGAGAGCTTTTTACCAATTTTTTTTTCATTTGCTTTAAATTCTTCTAAGATTTCCTTCAAAGTTTTTCTGGCTTCTTCAATAACCTCTTCCCTTTTCTTTTTGTCCTGATAAACAAGCTCCATCTCTTCTTCAAATTTTCTTGTTAGTTCTTCTGACAAAATTTTTGGACAGTATTCTTTCAAAGCTTGAACAACTGCTTCTCCTAATTTTGTTACTTGAATGCTTTTTCCTGCTATATAGCCTCTGTCATAAAGTGTTTGTAAAATTTCAGATCTAGTTGAATTGTGTACAACAATATTATTACCAAGAACAAAGTTGGAAGTAAGAGAATTAGTTATATCATATACATATCCATTGTAATTTGATTCCATACTACTCTCTACAGTTTTAGTGAAAAGTGTTAGTGAAAGAACTTTTTCTTCAAGTAGGGAATAAAATGTCTTACAACATTCTTTAAGAGGAATGTAAATTATTTTCTTTCTTGGTTGTTGACTAATACCCACAATCTTAACACCTACATATCCTTGCTTTCTTAAATTTTTTAAGCACGTGAGTACTGTAAATAAAGGTAGGCCAGTGTTTAAGGATATTTCCCTTGAAGTTGCCCCATCTTTTGGTAAAGATGCGAAGACCTTTTTTTCTAACAATAGGTACGGTTTATTCAAATAACGATAATTTTTAGTTAAATTTTCAATTATTCTCTCTTTTTTGGAACGGTGGAAAAATGGTATTATTTCCAAAAATCTTGCTACATCTCTTCCGTAGAGAAATATTTTGTAACTTTTCGCCCATCCCTCTTTTCTATATGCTTGGTTTTCTTCCCTAACATAAGGGGTAAATCCGAGCCTTTTAAGATATTTTTCAAGGTTTTTTATCAAATACAAATTTGTATTTGATATGAAGATTTTTACTTCCTTTTTATAAAAGTGCCCTTCATCATCAAATATAGCACCTATAAAATCTGGATAAAATTTTTCATCAATATCTATTTTCTTTGAAATAAGCTCTTTAAATAAAATGCCTAAAATCATTCCGATCACTGCTGGTAATTTAACGTAAAATTTATTTTTTCTTTCCATTTCTCTAATTTTCTTGTTTGTTTTAAAGATTTTTTCCACATCCGAAATGAATAATTTAACCAATTCTAAATTTTTGTTCGTATACCTGAAACCAAAACAATTTTCTTTTTTCAATTTTTCTCTATCTAGAGAGCCATCTCCAATTAAATGCGCAAGGATTCTTACTAAACTCGATGAAAAAACCACAGGAAATGGATTTTGGAGAGCCACTTTTTTGTTGTTAGAGTAAATTATTTCTGGTGGAGGTAAAGCTACCTTAGACCATACCCAAAGCGGAATTAATTTCTTTTTTTCCCAACCAACAACAGTAGCTTGTCCTACTCCCAATAATTTTCCAAAATCTTTTTGATTCAAGTTTTTACTTTTTCTCCATTCTTTTAAATCTAAATGACCATAGAGTTTTGATTTTAGATTCAATTTTTTAACAAAATCTTGTAGAGTTATAACTTCACCGAATTTGTCATAAAACAAAAAGGTTGAACAAACTTTAGCACCTTTGGAAAGGTTTTTAACTGGTACATAAGTAAGAGTATTTTTATCATAAACTAGGATAGGATGTTCTTCAGTTAATTTTATTTTGCTTCCATCCTTAAAAATAATTTCAAATACTTTTTCGTTTTTATCAAGTTTCCTCCTGCTTATCAAATCAAATTTTGAAGTCATAAGATTTTTTTCATTAACACAAAAACACATCTTGTGTGAATTAAATGAAATACTTTCATCTCCGTTGGCAAGAGAATTTTTTTCATCAAAAAGTCTTTCTACTTCAATTTCATGAAATTCTTGATTATTGAGTATGGGGATTTTTACATCCCCTGCTATACATCTTGTGCCAAGGTTCCTAGCTTCAAGTTCCTTTATTATGCTTCCTTGAGAGTACCTAGCAGGAGGTTGAGTTTCTTTAGCTAGTTCTTCGAGTTTAATAACTTTTATTATCTGACCAGCCTTAAGGTCAGGTAATATAATTTCTTCCATCTTCAAGTAAGGTTCATAAATTTTTGTCCATCCATGCTCTAAAGTTCTTTTACCAACAAGCAAGAAAGTATGACCAGCAACATCTAGGCTTACTGTATTAGTTTCTCTCAAAGCTTCATCTCCAAATGCAGCTAAAGTGCGCCTTGCTATTAAATCATAGATTTTTTTCTGTTGTGAATTGAGTTTTGATAAATCAGGGAGTTCCCAGCTTGCGTAAACAGCAGGATGAGCAGGATCTTCTTTTTTTCCCTCTATAGGAGCGAGCTTTTCTTTCTTCAAAAGTTCTTCTGCAAATTTTTTGTATGGAGGTAAAGAAGCTAAAGCTTTCAAAATTCTTTCATAATTTATGCTTGGAGGCAATTTTTGCGAACTATTATGCAAAATTATTGACCCAAAACCTCCAACAAAATTTTCATAATTTGTACTTTTGATTGATAAATCATAAACATAATTGTTGGTTGGCTTAACTTCTTTAATAGAAACTATTTTGCTTAGTCCAACATCACTTTCTAAAAATTTTAGAATTTTTATTAAATAGTCGTTAGTTTTAATTTTAGCTATTTTTTTAAGTTGTTTGATAGTAATAAATTTAGTTCCATGTACTTTTGTATACTTCTTAATCACTTGGTATAACCCCTTTACTAATTCTTTCCAGTTTATAAGGCTTCGAGGAATGGCATCAATATGGACAGAACTAGATAATTTTTTCATATTCAGTATTTTTTGAGCCTTTTTGTAATGGGATTTTTTAATAAATCCAACCTTTTCATAAAATTTACGAATATCATCATTTCCAGTGATTTCAATTTCATAGCTTAAATATTTCGCTTTCTTTTTTGGTGGGGCTTCATAAATTCTTGCGAATATACCTAATCTAAGAAGTAGAAAAATTATCCCATTTGCTAAGTCTTTGCTTATAGTTCTAGCACAAACTGACCTAGCATGTGTATCAACCCATCCGTCACCAGCGAAATAAGCTTTTAAATATTCTGATACTATTTCATCTGGTGCCGAAAGAATAATTTCTGGGACTTTTTTTGTTAAAGTAGATTGTGTCGCGTCAAATAATTCTAGCAAATAATAAGGAGTTTTGCCATGAACTCTAAGTCTTTTAACATTTCCTTTTCCCCCCTCTCTAACATTAAGCCCCAAGACTTCTTTTAAACATACTTTCATATCTTCTAAAACTTCGTTTTTTTGTTGAGTAAAATTAACTTCGTAACTAGCTTTTTCACCTTCCACCTTCCACTTACAACCTTCTGAAGAAAAGTAACCTAACAGTCTAGCCAAGAAAGGTGTTACTTTTTGGATAATTTTCAGAGAAATTTCATTTTTTCCGGAAAAAGCTTTAACTCGAGTATCTGGAGAAATTTCATTCGCAGAAATAAAATTAAGTGCTGAAGATAGAGGAATACTATTTCCGAATCTATAATCATTGTAGATATGGTCTTTTCCGTAAGTTTGATTTAACAAACCTTCATTCACTTTCCAATTAACCAAAGTAAACTCCTTTTCCAATCCTCTTCCTTTAATCTTTTTTAAAAGATTTATTTCCTTCAAATTAGAAGAAAAAGGTAATGACTTAGCAATAGCAATGTAGTCTCCAACATTTAATTCTGAAGTGGGCATTGATTTCAACTCTCCATTTTCAAAAACAAATACACTATGACTTCTTGTCACTCTAACTTTTCTACCGTCTTCTGTGGTTAACTCTAATAGAGGTTCTGTTATAGTATGTCTGATTAAGCAATCAATTGGCTTAATTTCGATTTTATTGGTCTTTAAGTTAACAGTAAAAGTTCTGTAATTATTTACATCCAATTCTTCGGAATCGTTAACCCTAACAACTTTTTCATAGTTTTTTTCTATTAACTCATCGGTAAATTCTCCAATTTTTACCTCTTTGATTTGATTGTTTGAATCAATGATAAAAATTTTTTCATCATAATCTACACTGCTTCTAGGATAGCTTATAAATCCTTGTTGGTACAAACTTTCAGCTATGCTCATGGTTTGTTGGGGAGAAAATTTGAATTGCTGATAAGCTTCAGCTTGCAAGTCTGTTGTATTGAATGGAATAGGTGGAGCTTGTTTGTATTTCTTCTTTTTTATGTCTTTAATTTTTGCATCCTTGCCCTTGCAAGTTTGTAATATCTTGTCAGCCTCTTCCTTCTTCCAAATTCTTCCTTTTTCATAGTTAGCTATGGCTTGAGTTCCGTTCAGCTTGACGTGAAGCTCAAGTTCCCAGTAAGGCTTTGGTTTGAATTTCCTGATTTCAAGCTCTCTGTTAAATAGAATTGCTAAAGTAGGGCTTTGAACTCTACCAGAAGATAAAATTGCAAATCCTTTTTTCGCATGATTTTTTAAAGCAAGCGTAAGCGCTCTTGTTATGTTAATTCCCCATAAAAAGTCTAAGTAATGCCTGGTAAGCCCTGCCTCAACTTGACTGAAGTTTAAATGTTCTCTCATGTTTTTGTAGGATTCTATCAATTCGTCTTTTGTTAAAGTAGAAAAGACCATTCTTCTTGCATCATTAGCATTTGCAAGAAATCTTAAAATGTTATAAGCAATTACATCTCCTTCTATGTCATAGTCTGTAGCTACAATAAATTCAGATCCATTTGCTATCATATTCTTTACAACATCAAAATATTTTTTAGAAAATTCAGATTCTTTTCTAACTTCAAAACTAGGCTTCCACTCAGCTTCAAAAACAGGATAAGTCCATCCTTTGCTTTTGTCAACTGGATCCAAGTTAAATAAGTGACCAACAGCACAGACCACAATATGTTTTTTTCCATTTTTCTTGAACTCGTAATAAGTAACTTTATTCTCATCAGTATATGTTTTCAAGCTGTTTGCTTCAGCTAAGGCCTCAGCTATTCTGCGCGATGCATCTGGTTTTTCAGTAAGTATAATTACTGTCGTTATCATCACCTATTTATTTAACATATGTTCTAAAGCTTGTATTTCCAATACAAGCTTATTATCAAAATCTGCGGCATCTATGAATTCATTAGTATCTTTTGCCAATTCACCAATATTTTCAAAATATTTCCTTGTCCACTTTAAGACTCTTTTTATGTAAGTTGGTACCCAATTGTATGAAAATATTGGATAATTGCACTTATTCTTTTCTACCTCATCAAGAAAAAATAAATGCCCAACTGCTGGAACACATATATGTTTTTTTCCATTTCTTATAAACTCAAAATAATAAGCTCTTCTTTTTTCTATTCTTTTAGGCTTTCCATCTGCTAAAGCTTGAACTATTCTTTCTGTAGCTTGAGGTTTTTCTGCAATAATAAGCGTATAACCCATATAGATCTGCCTTAAGCTTTTGAATTAGACTAATTTTCTTCTAAGCTTTGTTTCTTTTTTACTTGTTGAAGTTTTTAAGAGATACTATAAAATTATGAGAGCCTTATAAGTTTTTTAAGCAAATTCATAGATATTATACACTATATATCTATGTGTTTGATCCTCCTATAAATTAGGCATTTTCTTTGCCTCTATAGCTTTGTTTTTATTTATGGCTAAAGCATGTACAATTTTAAACGTTTTCAAAAAGATTTTTGTTTAACTTTAAAAAGGTCTTTCCCATGTATTTTGTTCCAAAATATATTGCAGCAATACCAGTAATAGGTATATCAAACCAAAAAGTTGCTATTCTTGAAAGCAAGGTAACAGAGGCAGCAATGTTAATCGGAATTTTAAAACTACTTAACACTATTGAGATTGTAGCTTCAAATATTCCAAGCATACCAGGAATAATTATTGGAGTCATTTGGATCAAATCTCCAACAACCATTGCAAACATAGGAATCCATATTGGAACCTCATAATTTAAACCCTTAAACATTAAAAACATTATTAAAACTGATGTAATCCAATAGCCAAGTATCATAAAAAATGATAAAACTAAATAAAGTTTATTTTCAATTAAACTTTTAAACCCTTCTTTGAAGTCTCTTAGAAAATTCTCTATTTGATCTAGTTTAGATTCATATCCATTTCTTAAAAGAAACTTTAGAACAAAAGGCTTTATTTTATTTAAAGTGTATTGGACTAGCTTGTCGATTATTGAAGTGTTAAATGGCATATAAAATGCTGCTGTAGCCCCAAATAAAAGTGCTCCAATTACAATGAGATATTTTTGGAATACATGTATAGATATATGAAACTCTAGCGTTAGCATAAGCATGCTTAAAATTCCATAAATAATAAAACCAAATAGGAAAAGAATTCTATGCATAACCACTGTAGCTGTTCCTATGCCTACTTTAACTTTAGCTTCTTTTTCTGCAATCATCACGCGTACTGCTTCAAGGAAAAATCCACTTGGCATTAAGTAGTACATAAATATAGCCGCCAAAGCAGATCCTAAGCATACTTTAAACCTAATAAAACTTCCAGAGGCTTTTAGTAAAAGGTGCCAAGCTAATCCATAAAGCAATAGCCCCAATCCATTAAGCAAAAATGCTATAAGTAAAATATTTAAAGGAAGAACTTTAACTGTATTAACTATATTCCAAAAATTCATGAAATAAATAAAGAGTAAAAGTATAATTAAACCTAGAATAAAGGGTCCAATGAAGATTAAGCTTTGTTTTAAAGACAGTTTTGAATTAGTATTGTTTTTACTATTCATAGAATGCCCCTTTTTTAAAATAAGTTATCATCATAAGTTTAAAATTATATGATTTAGCCATATATAGATATGAGCAAAAATGTATCTTCTCTCCTTTTTATTTTTTTCGAATATCCATATAAGCGAAGGTTATTCCAAAACTTAAATGGGTCATCAGTTTCTTAATGATTTTAGAAGGTGTCAATTTTTGAAGTTTGGTATAATGATACCTCCTATAGAAGAATGTAGCAAGCATTCAAAACTTGCAGAAAAATTAGGTTTTGATTATCTTTGGCTTAGTGCTGATCATGCTTACATAGATTCATGCTCTGCTTTAGCATATGCAGCTACACAAACAAAGAAAATTAAGCTTGCTCCTTGTGCTAATAGCGTATACTTAAGGCATCCAGTGTGTATAGCATCAGCTATAGCTTTAGTAGACAAAATCTCAAATGGTAGAGTTGTTGCTGGGTTGTGCTCTGCAGGGTACGAGGCAACAGTTAAACTTGGTATAAATGCGAAAAAACCTTTAGCGATTTGTAGAGAAGCTATTTAAGTAATAAAAGCATTATGGAAAGGCAAATCTGTAAACTATAACGGAAAATTCTTTTATCTTAAAGATGTGAGACTTCATTATGTTACAAGGAAGGATATACCAATATATCTAGCTACTAGAGGATCGAAATTTAAACTTGTTGGAGAACTATGCAACGGCACATTAACTCATGGCAAAACCTTGATGTATGTACAGCGTATGATCGATCATATTAGCAAGGGCGCTAAAATTGTTAGAAGAAGGCTAAAAGATATAGAAATAGGAATAGTTTTACCTTTCATGATAATAAGGTCAAAAAAAGATATGTTAATAGCCAAAAAGATTTTAAGACCATTACTAACTGTTTTCGTTGGTGGAGAATGGACATTAGAATGGGCTGATGCATTAGGCTTTACAATAGAGGAACTAAATCCAATAAGAAAGGAAATACATGAGTACAATTTTACAAAAGCTCAAAAATTTGTAAACGATAAATTGTTAGATAAAATGGTTGATGCATACTGTATAGTAGGGAGTATCGAGGAATGCATTAGTGAAGTAGAAAAACTAAAGAAGGCGGGGATTACTCAGATAATACCAATAATGCGAAAAGAATGGGGAGAATCAGGAAAATTTCTTAAACTTTTTGGAGAAAAGATAATCCAAAGCTTCAAAGAATGAATTAGGAATGAAAAATGCTGGAATTAGGGATAAGCTTAATTGCATACAAAGGAACATTTCAAGATTTAATAAAATATGTAAGAATGATAGAAGAAATTGGCTTTAACTTCATAATGTATGCTGATGACTTCTCATTTAGAGATGTATTTTCCATTCTTTCAGCTATTGCAATGAAAACGGATATAATTAAGCTATTCTTCATAACTAATCCTTATACTCGCCACCCAGCAATTATAGCTTCTGCAGTAGCAACTCTTGATGAAATCTAGAATGGTCGAGTAGAACTTGGTTTATGCCCTGGTGGTTCGCTAACGCTTAAACCCTTATGTATTACAATGTGGAATAAACCGATAAGCGCCATAAAAGAGACTATTGAAATATGTAAGCGCTTGATTAGAGGAGAAATAGTCGATTACGATGGAAAAATGTTTAAGCTTAAAGAAGCTCAACTTTTATTCAACCCTATTAGGAAATCCATACCGATATTTATAGTTGGAAGGGGTCCTCAAATACTACAAACTGCAGGTATGTTAGCAGATGGCGTATTTTATGGACTTATGCCTTCAAGTTCATCGAATTTTGTGATAGATCAAATAAAAAAAGGTGCTTATAAAGCTGGAAGAAAGCTAGAGGAAATCAAAATATATGGAGGGATAGAACTTAACCCTATGCTTAATGAAGAATTTAAAAAGTTTTTAAAGTTAAGAGTGGCGAATGCTATAATTGATACACCTAACTCTATTCTAGAGATGCTTTAAGTTGATTCAAGAATAATGAATACAATTAAAAAGATTAAAAAATGCAAGAAAGTTTCAGAAGCTATTGAGTTAGTAACAGATGAGATAATGAAAATATACCCAATTGTGAATACAACAGATGCATGTATTGAAAATGCTAAAGAACTTGTAAAAAATGGCGTGGATGGAATTGTAATCATAATACCATCTGGAAAAGAGAATCAAGTGTATTCTATACTCAAAGATGAAGTCATTCCTTCGTTAAAGATGTTATAAAGCAAACTAATGCATATAAACCTCTTAAGCTAATAAATAAAAAACTCCTTTAAACACTAGAGGCTTTAAAGTAGTTTATTAAAACTTATTGCTAAACTTTTTGAAAATTAAGTATAATAAAAATGCTAGAATTGAAGGATGCCATAAGGCTTTAAGAAATGCTCTTCCTTGATAATCCATATCTCCAATCTTGCTTATAAAATTCTCTAAATTAAGCATTGATGCTTTTTGAATTATTTTATCGATTTCCTCATTAGAAAGATAAGCCATGAATTCCCTAAATTTTTTCATAAAGTATAGATCTAAGCCTATACTTTTTTTCCATAGCTTTTGGTAATCTGCTAAAAACTTTTGTGAGCAATCATTGGATTTAAGAGCATTGCAAGCAACTTCACTAGCCATACTTGAACAAATAAGCCCAAAAGTTATCCCTCCTCCAGTAGTTGGTTTAACTTGGGAAGCAGCATCTCCAACTATTAACAAATAATCATGATAAGTTTTTGCTATTCCACCTTCTAATGGAATTGGATGCATGTTTAAGTGTAATGTTTTTGATTTTTTAAGCTTTTTACTTGCTATAGGATGTTTTTTTATAAAGAGTTTAAAAAGTTTTAAAGGATTTCCTTTTGAGACTCCTAAACCTACTTTTGCCATTCCATTTTTTATTGGAATTACCCACCCAAAAAAATTTGGAGCATATTTTTGGCTAAAGTATAATTCTACGATTTTTTCATCGAATGGTTCAACATTCTCCATTAAAGCATTTACTCCAATTACGCAATCGAATTTTTTAGACTCTAGAATCCCACTTTTCCTTAAAACTATCTTACTTGAGCCTTCAGCATTTATAACCAATTTTGGGAATATTTCCATTCTTTTTCCATTAGCTATTGTAATTGCTTTTATAAAATTTTTCTCGAATAACAAAGATTCTACCCTAGTATTCAATAAAAGTTGAGCCCCTTTATTAACAGCAAGCATAGAAAGATACTTATCAAAATAAGCTCTATCGATAACAAGGGAAACAGGTTTTTTACGTTCTATTATAAGCTCTTTTCCTTTAGGAGAGTAAAGTATTGCTCCATAAATTTCATTTTGAATAACGTTTCTTGGTATATTTATGCCTATTCTCTTAAATCCATCTATACTTACATGACCTGCACAATGAGTGGGCACTCCCACTTCCTCATGTTCTTCGCATAAAATGACTTTAAAACCTTGAGATGCTATTTTAAAAGCTGTAAATGAACCGCATGGACCTGCGCCAATAGTGAGTACATCAAGGCTTTTCATTTTTCTCAAAGATTTCTATCCTTTTTTATCGCTTTTTTGATACAAGAAATTCATAGAAAAAGCATACAATTTTTCCTTAAAAGAAGGTTTAAAAGGATATTAGGCTTTTAAGATTCCATTGTTAATTTCTTTAGTCTTATTCCAAACCTTTTGACTATATATCCACAAACTTTACACTTTAGCTTAGCCAATTGTTTTTTTGTAGTTTTTGCAGTTCTTTTTAACTCAGGCCATTTTTGGCCACCATAGCCATGTTTCTCCCTTTCATGACGTCTAACTCCTATAGCTAAAGCTCTTTCTTTTCCTTTTTTATAAATCGATACCGTATGCTCAGTATGAGAATTGCATTTAGGACAATAGGTTCTGATGCTTTTTGGAATTTTCATTAACAATCACTTTACTATTTAATGTTTTTAAAGTACTCAAAGATTTATAAACTTATTCTCTTCTAGGCTAAAGTTAATAGGGTTCTGAGCTACATAGTTCTTTGATAAACGTATATAACTCTTATAGCTCCTCATGAGTTCATTAAAGCCTCATCAGCCTCTTCCCAGTCAGGATTAACCCGCTCCAAGCCTTCATAAGCTCGCTAAAGAAAGAGCCTCAGACTTAGCTCCTCCATCCGAAGGTATAGGTTTATACTTGCATTCAATTGCCTATTTATCATCAACTCATATTTGCATTCATAGAATGCTCTTTTTTGGCATTCACCATCCCATATCTGGGACACATTTTAGATGTATTTTATGGTTGAGGATCATTATCTTGAATTTATAGGATCCGCCTTAAAAATGTTTCTATTATGCTCCCTTGAGCCTTTAAGCATCCTCCTCTTCTCCAAGCCTTCAAATCCATAAAGGCTTTGTAATTAATTAATAATATTCATGCATTTAGGCTTGTTACACAATAATGAAAAAGGATAGAAAATTTTGCCTAGTCTGCTTTTATTTCGATAGCAACACCTTGCTTGATTAATACTTTAGCGTTTTCAATTGGTAAATTTGCTACATCTTCAGCTTTAAAAGGTCCATAACTTCTTAAGTCTATTCCGATTATGGCTGGTGTATCAGAAATAAATCGTACTAACATTCTTTTCTTTGGGATACTTAAGTTAGCATTCTCGCTTAAAATATAAGCTTTAATTTTTTCGTAAACATCCTTTAAATTGCTTAAATTTTTACATAAAGCTTTTTCCTCATTTGTAAGCAAGTTAGAATCTATAACTTCACCTTCAATAAATGAAGTTAGAATTTTAATAAACCTTTTATTCAAAAGATTTAGGACAAGTTTTTTTCCATTTTCTAGCTCTTTTTTTAAGAAAATATACTGAATAGAGTTTTTATCTTTGCTTGATAGCTCTAGATTTAATCTTGAAAAATAATCATGTAAGCGTTCATAAAAATTCTTTGGAATAGCTTGTAATTTTGGATTGTTTTTTTCTCCTATCCAAACTTTATAAAGTTCTTCATACAAATTTTATATTTCCTCTTTGAATATTTATTTTTCAACAATTGGAAATGCTCTATTCTTACATATTAGCAATATAGCTACTTCAATTGGCAAAATTCTTGTTTCTTCATGGAATGGGCCATAAGTTTCTCCTTTTAACTTAAATTTTGGTGCATCTTTTATGTATACTTTTTCATTTTTATTAATAAATGCTAATGCATCGTCAAAAGGATTAAAGCTATCAAGTTCGTTAATGTTTATTTCTACAACTCTAAACCCAGTTTTACTGTTTAAGGTTTCTGGAAGCCTTATTAATCTATGAATATCTGTTGTTACGACTGTATCTATATTTACAGAAGAAGAATCTATAACTTTATCTAAAATATACTTACGAGCTTTCTCTTTAAGCTTAAAGTATATCTCAAGCATTTTCTTTACGGATAGGCTTTCTAATTCATTTTTCTCTTCTATAAATTCTTTAGCAAAATTATCATTTAAGCCTATTTTAATTAAATCTGGCTTTTCCAAGCTTAAGATTAAGCTATAAAGCCCATTTATAATTCTTTTTCTCCAACCTATTGGAATTTTATATGTTATAAGCTTATTGAGTTCATTAAAGTCAACATTTTTTAGCTCTAACATAAAAAGCTTGATGTCGATTCCATTTCCTATTAAATAATCTACTATTTCTTTTCTTTCATCTTCTTTAAGTCTAATTACTTCTTCTGCTTTTACATGAACATGGTATCCTCTATGGCCTGAAAAATATATGTAGAAAGTTTTGCTCGGTATTCCAAAATCATCCTCTAAAATCTCAACTAATTTTTTAACTTCATTTTTAGCTTCTTCAATGCAAACCTCACAAAACCAAGCTTTCTCTTCTATTTTTTCTTGCCCACAATTTGGACAATTTTTTGGACTAACTCCTTTCCCTTCTACTCCACAGTTCATGCATTTCCATTCATCATGATCATTTTTACAAGGAGTTTTTAAATGATCTGCGTCTATATCGAAGCATAGATCTGCACCTTCCCATATTTTTTTATCCATAGATTCTTCGGGATATAAGTAGTATGCTGTTGAGTGATAAACATCTGCAGGAACCATTGTTTTTATAAATCTTTTTAATTCATCTATATCTTTAAAACTTTTATGACGAACCATAACTCTATCTTTAAATAGGATAAAACCAAACTCTCTTTTTTTGATATAAGAAGGAGATTTTATCCTGTTTATATTTGACTCATAATACTCGAAGAATTTTTGTTTAAGATAACTTTCAACTTCTAACAATTTTTTTCTTCCTTAATAATTTTTTAAGTTTTAGTCTATAATAACTTATTGGATGTTTAACTTGATTGCAAATTTGGTCTGGTTGATTACAAAGCCCATGTGTTTTAAGAGTGGCACATTTAGGAGGTGTATACTTTATTTTTGAACCCCTAGCTCCTGCTATATGCTCAACTTGATATCTAGTTTTTCTTTCATCAAAATCAGTTATGCCCTTAAAGATTTTGATTACTTCATCTTCTTTTATCCCAACATTGATTAAAAATGATGTTAGTGCAAATCTTCCCATATGAGGTATATGCCTTCCGCTTATTAGAGCTTCATATAAGCTTTTGATACATGGAGGCAATGCAGTTGGAACTGATGTTTTCGGCATATGTTCATTAGCTATTAAAACTTCTTTTTTAAGGATAGAATCTTTAATTTTAAAAGCGATAGATTTTAATGCTTCTGGTAAATCTTTTATAGGCAAAGAGGCCTTTTCTAAAACTTTTCTTTTAACCTCTTCGCTCAATAGCCTAGAGAATTCATCTTTTGTGAGATAAACATATCCATTGCTTAAAATACGATTTGTAAGCTTCCATCTAAGTTCATGCATTGGAATACTGTTTCTTAAATAATCTTTGAAATGAATTAAAAAATCAAAGATTTTTCCAAGGATTTTTTCCTTAATTAATTTTGCATCCCATTTAAAAGTATTTTTTGATATTTCTAAAATTTTTTCCATAGATTCATTTTTAAAGAATTCATATGCTCTTTTAGACTCAGCTAAAGCATGCCTACTTCTACTTTTTTCATCACCTATAAAGGCCAGTATCATTAAAGCTATTGGAAAAGAAAGAATTTCTAAATCATCGTTTTCCCATTCTTTTGAAATCTTTCCAAACGTTATAGACTCTTTTAACCTTTTTTCAGCCCTAACTAACACTTGCTCAAATTCTTTAGATTGTAATTCGTTTAAACTTATGTTAAACTGTTTAATGTACTCAGTTGCTTCGTCGATGAAAGGATACTTAGCTAGATCAGTTTTAGAAAATGGCAATTTTGTATTTAAACCTTAAATTATTTATTATATAAATCATAACTATGTTCATTCACTTTCTATTCTTGGAGCTAAATAGTATGATAACTTTCCTTGTCCTGGTAATTCAAATTCTAATTTAATCGGTTTATTTGTTGAGAATTCTAAACTTAATAAATCTGAAGTTGATGCACCAGCTTTAACGATTTCAGTTAAATAAGATAAGTTAAACGCGGCTTTAGAAGGCGCTTTTACATCAAGCTCCAATAAGGATTCATTCCCTTTTTCAATTTCTATTGTTGCACTACTTAACTCTCCAATAGCTTGGAGTACAAACTTCTCCATCGTAGTTTCTAATTTAACGTTATCACTAACAGCTTGTATATCATCTAGCACTTCTTTTAAAGTTCTAGATAAAATTTTAATTTTTGAATCAAAAGTAAGCTTTGGAGTTGGGGCTTCTCCTCCTCCAGGTTCTAAAGTTGGAATAACGAATTTTTTTGTTATTTTTCCTTTAAGCGTTAAGTTAATTTTTTTTGTTTCATCATCAAAAACTATTTCTAGATTTTCATCACTTTTAACTCTTTTTAAAAGCTTAAGCATTCCTTTAATACTTATTCTTGCTTTAGTTGGTTTTGAGCATGAATAATCTTCAAAAGCAGATTTTTGCCAATCAAGGTCTACCATAGCTACATGTGAAGGGTCCATAGACCTTAATTTTATCCCATTTTCATCAAAATTGAAATCAGCTTCATCTATCAAAGTCGAAACTGCATCCAAGATATTTTTCCAAATTTTTGCATTGCTTAACACAGCTTTAATCAATTCAGATCACTTTTAAATTAAGCCTTTAAAGATTTTTAAACTTTAAGATACTTCACGCCAAGTATAGCCACATCGAGCACATCTAAAGAATTGAGTAGAAGATTCATCAGCTCCTCTAGTTTGAACCATCCAATAAAATGCTTCAGAGTGCCCACATTTTGGGCATTCTGTTTTCATTGTTGGTAAAGTTCTAATTTTTTCTTCTCCTTTCCCTATCACAACGATGTTTTCTTTTTCATGAATGATTTTCGAGACAGCCTTCAATTTTTGAGTAGTTTCATAGCCGCATTTCATACAAGCTAATCCTACTTTTTTGCCTTTTTTAACTGGAGATAGTGCAGTTCCACATTTTGGGCAAAATTTCATTATTCTTAACCTCTATTAAATTCTTTTATAGCTTTAATCAATATTTTAGCTACTCTTAATGGCTCAGGAATTTTTTCTTTAACACATGAAGCTTTTAAAATATTTATCACTTTATCTTCATCGATTCCATAAAACCCTATGCAAAAAGGTTTAAAATAATCAATAATCTTGAGCAAACTACGATCATCGATTCTTTTTAAAACTTCATAATTCTCCTTATTCATAAATTTTTCTATATTCTCCTCATCTTTATTTTCAGTAACCAATATTACAGGCAATTTGATCTTTTCATAAAAACTTTTCAAATCTAAAATATTCATATTACCAAATACTAATTTAGAAAGCATTACAATGCGCAATTCATCGAAATAACGAGAATTCATTATCATTTTAGATATTTCTTCGCTTACGTTAAATTTTTCAGAATCAATCATAGAAGCTACTAATCCATCTAAAAATAATCCGCCTCTAAAAATTATCCCAATTATTAAAGTTCCTTTAAGCGAGTTGCTCTTGAAAGTATATTCATCTATTCCAATTATCCTTATTTCTTTTTTTATGTTTTTTAATTTTTTAATCATTTTTAAAATTTAGTCTCCTGATAGATTCTATAGAAAGCTTTGCTATAGCCTCTGAAGGATTATCAATATTTTTAGAAAGCGTTTCTACAGCTTCATCTAAACTCATAGACTTGTTCAACCATGCATAAACAAGTAAAGATTCTATAGCATTTGCTACCATTCCTTTCTTTATTCTTTTAGGCAATAGTTCCCTTATATGAGATTTTTTTGCAGCTTCAAAAAGTACTTTATCGCTTACTTTTATACCGCATGGCTCACCTTTTTTGTTAGTCAAGGCTAAAGAATATATAAAATTGATATAAGAATCTCCTAGCCTTGCAAGCTTTCGATCTTGAAGAATTTTATTTAATGAATTATTTTTCATATTATTTTAACTTCCAACCTCTTTATCGAATTTTTTTAACAACTCTGTTACTTTTTCATTTATTTTTTCTAAAGCTTTTTCCAAAACTTTTACTGGTGAAACTTTGTTTATAGTTCTTATATAAACTATTGGATGTTTTGTAAGCGGATGGGGTAAATCGTAGCCTGCTATTTCTACATCAGGGTCTTCATTTAGAATGTTTTGTAATAAATTACAAAAAGTATGACTTTCTCCTTCTAAGACAAACTTTAATTCATTTTCTGTTTTCTTCAATATGTTTATTTTCATTTTTTTCCACCTCTAAACTATTTTCATAATCGTTTGCCACTTTTCTTTTTTCAATGTTTTCACAATTAAGACATCTTAAATTTCTATCCTTAAGCAAGTATAAAGCATTTCCGCATTTACTACAAAATGCCTTTATTACACCTAAGTTTTTTTCATCCGTGGTTAATTGAGGGAATTTATTTTTTGTGTTAATGATTCTAGCTCTAATTATATCTCCAGCTTTACAAACTTCATCCATATTTGGCTCATATTTTTTACTAGCTGATGATATGTGAAGCATACCTGTAAAAGGCGTAAAAAGTTTATAATTATTAATTTCAAGTATCTTTATAATCGCTATTTTTTCTTGAGTACTTGAGACTTTCCCGATTATTACATCTCCTTCTTTTGGTACAATAGGTTTCTTTATAACAGGAATTACTGAAATATTTTTGTTCATAACGTCTACATTTACATAGCCTATAGTTTTAGCATATATAGTTCCGTTTATTTCATAAGTTCCTTTACCTGGCATAAATTGTTCAACAACTCCAAGCTTATCTCCAGGTATCACAAACCATTTCTCGTTTTTTTGCCTATCTTGCATTTAATAATCCCTTTTTCTTTTTACTTAAACAACATGGCTTTTTTTAAATCCTAAATTCTTAAAACTCTATAAAGGTCAACTTTTACTGGATACCTCTTTTTTCTATGGAAATTAAATATGCATGGTATAATCATTTCCAACTCATAAACTTTATCTATTTTTGCTCCAAACTCTTTTACTTTTTTTAAAATATATTCTCTAGATTTTTTATCACGTTTATGTAATGAGTAAGCAACTTTAGATATTTCTATTGCTTTTTTTAAAAAAATTATATCAACTCCACGTCTCCAGCTTCCAAAAGGAGGGTTCATAAGCACAGTATCAAAATCGTTACGTATGCATTCTATATCGCCAACTATTAAATTTATCTTAACTTGAAGCCCATTAGCATTTTTTCTAGCTATTTTTATCGATATTGGATCTATGTCTACTCCAAAAACTTCTTTTGCTCCTAAAATTGCAGCGCCTATAGCCAATCTTCCAGTTCCGCATCCTAGATCAATCACTTTCTTTCCTTCTATATCGTTGTAAACTTTGTTTGCTATAAACAATACTTCAGCAGCTGTTTTTGCTGGAATAGTATATTGTTCAAGAAGAAGTTTTGGACTTGGATTTGGCAAAACTTTTTCTAAAAGAATTTCAAGCTTGCGTTTACGCATTTTAATTTCCATTAGCTTATTGATTGAAAATTAGAATATTCCTTGTTTTATTAAATCTTTCCAATCTAATTTTTCTAAAGCAACTAAGGATTCTTTAGGCGTTAAAATAGGCTTTAAGAATCTTGAAGCATCATTTATTGAAACTCTTGGACAGGCAGTATTAACAAATGCTTCAATTTCAGTAAAGTTATTAACACGATCAGGGACAACTTCATCCATGCATATTAGTATAGGGTTTTTTCCACTTTCCTTAACTAATTTTCTTAATCTTTGAGCAATTTTAGGTTTGTATTGCCCAATCTTCATTCCTATTATTATACCAATGTTTTTTGCAGTTTTAGCAGCATTTATGTAGGAATACCTTTGTTTTAGTAATTTATTCCTTTCAAAGGATATATCGATAGCCTCATAGCTATAAGGATCAACAAGTATTATTTGCTTATCCAAACAAAGAGTTGCACCTAAGCCATGAAAATAGCTTCCAATTATTAAGCAACCATCTATTTCTTTTTCGATGCTTTTTAACGAGCTATAATTACAACCCAATATTTGACCGTTATAGATTGAAAATTTTCCTCTTAAAGGTATGATTACGCTATAACCATTTTTTTCGAGAAGCTTTTTAATATCTTCTAGTTGATGTAAATGCTGAGTTGTTGTTACTAAACCATACTTTTTTTCCTTCTCCATTAAGATTAAAGTTTTTTCGATTAAATCGCTTAGATTAAGTTTAAACGGAGTATTAAAGTAAGCGATGTTGAAACCATGGGAATTCTTAAATACAAATTGAGAGTGCCCATAATGTATTATCAAATCTACTTTTAATGCCTTTGCATCTTGTAAAGCTAAATCACAACCGCCATAACAAGCTCCTCCAGAAATATATGCAATGGCTTTTGTGCTTTCCTCGATAAGGCTTATTAAATTTATGGCATATTTCTTTAAACCGTTTGGTAATTGAATTAAAACACTTCTCGCTTTTCTCTTTTTAATGATCTCTATTAAGCGTTTTTCCTCTAAATCGAATTCCAATACTTTATCATTAACCATTTAGGCTTTTTCCTATTTTGATTAAGCTTTTATATCTTAGTAGATTAAGCATAGCATATCCATACTTTATTTTAATCCATCCCTTTCGCTTTTCAAACTCAAATCCACAAGTTTCATTTGAATAACTTCTAATTAAAACATCGCTTTTAATTTTTATTCCTAGCTTAACTATTTCGTTTATTAGCTCTGGTGGCGGCCTTATAGCATAGATTAAATCTGCTCCTTCGTATAAATTCAATGAGGGTAACATGATATCATCGCTTATACATTTTAAGAATGGAAATTTAGTTTTAATATCTTTTAGTTTTTCTAAATCGATATCCGTAACTAAAAGCTCAACATTAGGCAAACGTTTTTTAATACCAATAGCTATCCAAGGATGATTTCCAATCATTACTTCTACTATTTTTTTTGCATGTTTGTAATTAGTTACTATAAAATCCACTATATCTTTAGAATCAATTAATCCCAACAAAAGTGCCTTTTTAATTTTTTTAAAAAAGTTTTATTCTAACTCTTTAGACCATGATGGTTTAAAGAATTCTTTCGTTCTTCCTTCTTTAAGAGCTCTAAGTTCCTCTAAAATTATTTTTTGCTCTATAGAAGCAACCAACTGCCTAGTTTCATTTACTTTATCTGGGTTTACTGAAAGTGAAGTAGCTCCTTCACGAACTAAAAACTCTACAACTTCTGGATAATTCGATGGAGCTTGCCCGCATATTGAAGTAGTAACTCCTCTAGACTTGCATATTCTTATAACATGGCTCATAGCCCTTAAAACTGCAAGATTTCTTTCATCATAAATTTCTTGTATTGATGCATCATCTCTATCTATTCCTAAAATAAGCATTGTTAAATCGTTAGTCCCAAAAGAAACACCGTCTATTCCTTCATCAATGAATTTATCTATCAATAATACTGTGCTTGGTACTTCAACCATTATCCATAGTTTAAAGTCTGGGCCTCTAATTAATTTTTCTTCTTCCATTATCTTTTTTGCATTCCTGAATTCTTCAATGGTTCTTACAAATGGAAGCATTACCCAAACGTTATTCAATCCAAACTCTTCCCTAACTTTCCTTATTGCTCTACACTCTAACCTGAAAACATCGGGCTCTTTAATGTACCTAAAGCATCCTCTATATCCAATTAATGGATTTGGACCTACATGACCTGCTTCTTTTTCATATTTTTCTCCTCCAGGTAAGGCTAAGAATTCATCTGGTTTGAAGTCAAGGAACCTATAAACTATTGGTCTTGGATAAAACACTTCAGCCACTTTTCTAATTCCTTCAGCAAAAGAATTTATCATTTTTTCAGTGCCACCTTCCTCTATAAGAAGCCTTGGATGCTTACCAACAGAAAGCATTAAATGCTCAGCCCTAAGCAATCCAACACCATCTGGTTGAGATTCTTTCAATACTTTTTCAGCAACTTCAGGAATTGATAAATTAACATATATCTTAGTAGCTACTATTGGCATTTGATGAGCTAAAGCTAAAGTACTAACAGTAGGCACAGTCGTGGGTATAGCTGGTTTAATCATTTCTTCCACTATGCCTTCATAAACTATACCTGATTTAGCATCTACCGTATACTCTTTTCCACTTACCATTGTTTTTGTTGCTTCTTTTGTTCCAACTATGCATGGAATACCTAGTTCCCTTGAAACTATTGCTGCATGACAAGTCATTCCACCTTCATCTGTTACTATGGATCCTGCTATTTTCATGTATGGAACCCAATCTGGGTTAGTCATTTTAGTTACTAGAATATCGTTTTCTTTCATTATTTTAGCTTCCTCAATTGTTTTTATCACTCTAGCAACTCCGGCATGAATTCCTGGGCTTGCTGGCAATCCTTTTATAATCGGCTTTCGCTCACTAACAAGTTTTACTTCCTCAACTTTTTTAGGGGTCTTTAAACTCCAAACAGTTTCAGGTCTTGACTGTACTATAAAGATATTTTTAGGAAATGTTAAATCTGAATCTATAGCAAATTCTATATCTTGCGCTCTACCATAATGTTCCTCTATACGCTTTCCAAGTTGAGCTAAATACTTAACTTCCTCATCAGTTAAAGATGGAGTATTTTGTTTTTCAATAGGTACTTCTGAATGGATTGTCTTTCCAGTTTTTGGATCTCTCACGTACATTATAGTTTTTCTAGCAACTTCTTTTTCAACTATTTCTAAGGAATTTTTATCTACTATAAACCTATCAGGAGTTGTTGCTCCAGAGACTAAGCTTTCTCCAAGTCCCCATGTAGACTCTATAATTATTTTTGAAGTATCACCAGTTGCTGGATGAAGCGTAAACATTACTCCTGCTGCTTTTGCATTGACCATTCTTTGAACTCCTACACTTATTAAGACTTTTTCATGCTGAAAGCCTTTACTAGTCCTGTAAAATATGGCTCTTGGAGTGAATAAGCTTGACCAACATTTATGAACACTTTTTATTACTTCATCTTCTCCTTTTATATTTAGAAAAGTTTCTTGTTGTCCTGCAAATGAAGCATCTGGTAAATCTTCAGCAGTAGCTGATGATCTAACAGCAACAGAAACCTGAGGGATAGAAACTCTTTCAGAAAGTTTACGATAAGAATCCCTTATAGCTTTTTCTATATCTTTTGGCATAGGTGTTGATTCTATAAGCTCTCTAATCCTTATTGAAGCTTCTTCGAATTGTTTAGGATCGTTTGGATCCTTAACTACCTCCTTTATTACTTCATATATCTTATTTGCGATTCCAGTTTTTGTTATGAATTTTTGATAGGCTTTTGCAGTAACTGCAAAGCCTTCTGGAACAGGTATGCCAAAAGAAAGCATTTCCCCTAAGTTTGCATTTTTTCCTCCAACTATTGGAACATCATCCTTTCTTAATTGCTCAAACCAAATTATATCCTCAGAGCCTTCATGTTTTTTCAAATTTAAATCACTCTCCATTTGTTTTAAGATATTTTTTCAGCAAGTATTCTACAGGGAGTTGGAAGCTTAGAGGCTCCCACTTTTAGAGCTTCTTTTGCATATCCTAAATGATTTTCGTTAACATAAATGCTTATTATTGGCTGATTGGCTTTAACACGAGCAGCTCTTCCTATAGGCTTTCCAAAAGACCTTCTCATACCTTCTTGCAATCTATCAGCACCTGCTGTAGCTATCATCTTATTTTCTCTTAAAACCACATGTGGATATGGATATACTATTAAAAAATATCCAGCATCGCCAATTTTTTCCAATAAAACTTTGTTTGTAGCTACTCTTGCTGCCTCTAAAGCATTGTGACGTATTTGTGCATCGATTTGGGAAATTAAAGAGGCTTTGTATTGATAATCTCCATTTGGGCTTCCCATCGTAAACTTGGAAATCTTTGGTTGAGGGGTTCCATGAATATACTCTTCTCGAGTATAAGGTTGCCCTTTTGGGATCCTATAGTTTTTTCCTCTCAACTCCAACTCCCCTTTATAATAGCATAATAACTATTTGATTTAAACTTTTACTTTTTTACCCATTGTTACATAAAACCTATTTTTAAACTTTTACTTCTAACAGATTACCTGATCATGTTTCTTAATTAGATTAACTGCCTTTCTTAATATACCAATAAGTAAAGAAGCTTCTCTTTGTGATATAGAAGCTCTATTGATAACATTTTTAAACGCTCTATAGGCTTGTTTTATTTTATGCCCAGGAATTTCAGATTCATAAGCTAATTGTAAAAAATACTCAATCAATCTTTTTCTTAGTTCTATACTTGCTCCTATTAGCTTTTTATCAAATTTTCTATGAGTTTTATAAAGTTCATAAAAAATTATAGAGGCGGCATGTGAAACATTCATTGTTCGATAGCATGGATCTGTCGGTATATTTATTAAAATATCACAAAACTCAAGCTCTTCATTTTTAAGGCCTATGCTTTCCCTGCCAAAAATTATTGCAATTTTATTTTCTATAAGTGACAATTTTTTCCCAAGCTCATATACTGGTATAGCTATTCTAAGTAGATTTGATGGATCTGTTGCTACGTTAGCTGTTGTTGCTATCTTAAAATCTATGTCTTGAATTGAATCAAGTAGGCTATTGAATATTTTACAGTTAAAAAGGATGTCCTTAGCATGAGCTGCACATTTTTCAGCACCTTCACTAAGGCTTACTTTAGGATTTACTAACCTTAGTTCTTTTAACCCAAAGTTTTTCATAGCTCTAGCTATGAATCCTATGTTATACTCATTTTCAGGTTCAACCAAAATAACTATTGGATAAATCAAATCAATCACTTAATAATCCTTTTGAGCTGTTATGCTTTGAAATTTCATCATAAAGTTTGTCAGAAATTAATTCTAATTCTTTAACGCTTAATTCATAAACTCTTTTATTCAACACAGCAGGATTAAGCAATACATTCTCTATATCTAAACTATGTGTTTTTTCTAGATATTTTGCTAAAACTTTTTTTAGTTTTTTCCTTCTTTGCGTAAAGAGCTCCCTTATTAGCTCATTAAAGAAAAGTTCATTATGAAGCTTGATTTCAGACTTTTTTGGAATTATCTTAACTATTGCAGAATCGACTTTGGGAGGAGGATAAAAAGCATTTCTTGAAACATAATCTAAAATTTCAACAAATGCTTTACGACCAACTGAAACAGTCAATCTTCCATAGTTTTTTGTACCACATTTTGCAATTAATCTTTCAGCAAATTCTTTTTGTAGGATCAATGTTGCTGAATCTATTTTTTTGTTTATTATGAACAAAATCAACTTAGATGAAATATTATATGGAGGGGTTGAAACTATTTTATTAAATCTTGGCAATTTTATTTCCAGTATATCTCCTTTTAAAAGCTCAACTCTAGTATCAAATGAAAATTTTCTTTTTAAAAACTCAAAAAGTTCAGGATCCTTTTCAACAGCTATTACCTTATTTGCTTTATTCTTAAGTATAGAAGTTAATGAGCCTGTTCCAGCCCCTATCTCCAGAACTATATCTTTATCGTTCACCTCAGCTAACTCAACTAGTTTATGGCCTATTTGCTTAGAGACCAAAAAATGCTGCCCATATCTTTTCTTAATTTTTATTCTTGAATAGTTTAAGCTCATTATTAAGGAACCTTTATGAATAATCTATATTTTGATTCTTCACTTAATTCTTCAAGAATTCTTTTAACGATAAGCTTTAAAGGGTCTATTCCAACCCTATTCCTAATCTCTTCAAAGCTTTCAAAAGGTTTTTTCTCTCTTTCGTTTATTATTTGCCACATAGTTTTTTTCCCAATACTTGGAAGCAATTCAAGTGAATGCATTCTTGGAGTAATTGGTTGAGCTTTATTAAAGAATTCTACAAACTTTTTTTCTTGATTTTTTATGATTTCTTCTAAAACGCTTGGCAATTCAGCTTTTGCTACCGCAGTTAAATTTTCATACTCTATTTTACCTATGATCCTATTTACTTTTTCACGCCTTTCCTTTCCAACATAAATTCTTTCATGGATTGAAACAGTTATTCCAGGTTTTAGTTCAGCTTCTAAGAGAATAAAATAGTTTTCTCCTATTATTTGTATAGTTGGAGTAGCAAAGGGCCTATTTGGTAAAGGCCTTCCATGCGGTAAATAATCTAAAACATATGCATATTCCTCAAAAAAACGATGAAATATTCCTTCTTTTGATTTAAACTGTGATTTTTCTAATTTATCATGATTTCTTAAAAACAACTTCTATCTACTGCCATAAAATTTATTTTATAAACTCAAAATATTCTAGAACATTAAACTATGAAGTTAGGTAAGAAAAGCTTAGCTAGAACTAAAAATCAGTTTTACTTTTCAAATTTTTTAATTAATTCCAAGATGCTTATTAATTGATCACTTGTTGCAACTCTTCCTTTAACTGCAACTATTGAACGAATTTCTTCAATAGTTTTAGGCAAAGAGTTCACTAATTGAACAGCTATGCTTTCTTCTAATTGGAATTTTTTAATTAATTCTTCAAGTAATTCATTGCTTTTTTCAGGAGAAATTTTTGAAAATTTTCTAGTATATTCTAAAGTTCTTCTTTGAAATTCTCCTAGCTCAGCTTCATCTACCCCCTCTAAAATTTTTTTAGCAATAGGAATTGGTATTCTTTGCTTAAAAATGATTTTTCTTGGCATTTTACAAACCTCCATAAGCTTCTAAATGCTCAGGTCTAACTAAGAGGATTTTGGATTTATCTCCACTAATCACTTTAACTTCATAGCTACGTCCTCTTTTTCCAATTACCAATCCAATTTTACCATGGTATCTTCTATGAGGCATACCCTTATGTACGCTTGGATCTATCTTTATACAAACTTTGTCGCCATTTTTATAGGTTCTAAGTATTTTGCTAAGATTTATTTTCCCTTTATCCCTAGGCCTTTTTCTTAAAAGGTTTCTAGTCCTAGAACGGTAACCTTTTGACCTTTCAACCATTGTTGCTCACTTAAAAGAATTAGTATAAGTTGCGATTTATTAACTTAATGTATTAACCACTTGCTTTAAACAATCCCAATTTTCTTGGTAAAAAAGCATGTCTTCTTTTAATGCTTTTAAGAAGTTTTTTCATCATAAAGTATTGTTGAATTAATTCTTTTATATCCTTTTCACTAGTTCCTGAGCCTCTAGCAATTCTTTTAATTCTTGAAGAAGAAACAATTTTTGGATTTTCTATTTCTTCCCTTCTCATAGATTGTATAATAACTCTCCATACATTTAATTTTTTTTCAGCAACCTCTATAAGCTCATCTGGCATATTGTAGCTTCCTGGTAACATGGACCAAATCCTTTTAAGTGGACCCATTTTACGTAAAGCCTCCATTTGATCGTATAAGTCTTTTAAAGTGAATTTCCCTTCTAAAAATGTTTTAGGTTTTTGTAAACTTTGTTCTTTTAACTCTTTTACTTTACTTAACAATCCTTTTATATCGCCTATTCCCAATAACCTTCCAACAAAGCCTTCTGGATCAAAAACTTCAATATCATCAACTTTTTCTCCAATTCCAATGAATTTTATTTTTGCACCTGTAGAAACTACGGCTGAAAGAGCCCCTCCTCCTCTAGCTGAGCCATCAAGCTTTGTTACAAATATAGATCCTATATTGGTATATTCCTTAAACGCTTTTGCTTGAGCGTTTGCTTGCTGGCCTATGGTCCCATCTATAACAAGCATTATTTCATCGGGTTTTATTAATTCAGAAAGTTTTTTCATTTCATTCATTAAATCGATTTCATTTTTATGACGGCCAGCAGTATCTATTAATAAGACATCGTACTTCGCTTTTTTGAATTTCTCTAAACCATTCTTTATTATTGATTCTGGGTTTTCTCCTATAAAACCTCCATAAACTGGAATTGAGTATGCATCAGCTAATTGCTTTAATTGCTCAAATGCTCCAGGCCTAAAAGTATCTGCGCATATTAAGGCTGTTTTCATTCCTCTTTTTTGATAAAATCTAGCAATTTTAACTGAGCTTAAAGTTTTACCAGAGCCTTGAATTCCAACAAGCATGATTACATGAGTTTTTCCAGGCTGAGTTTGAACTTGAGCAGGCTTTTCTCCTAAAAATTTAGTTAATTCCTCATAAAGAACTTCAATTACATGTTCTTTTCTAGAAATTCCAGGTGGAATAGGCTCTTTTAAAACCCTTTCTTTTATCTTCTCTGAGATTTCCATTACTAAATTTACGTTAACATCAGCTTGTAGTAAAGCTCTTTGTAAATCTCTTATAAGCTCTTTTATAACTTCTTCATCAACTATAGAAACTTTAAAGATTTTTTTAATAGCTTCATTTAAGGATTTTCCTAAACTTTCTAAAACGCTCAAGTTAATCCCTGATAATCTTTTATCATAAATAGATTCTAAAAAGCTTTTTTGAGCCTTTCGAGGGTTGCTGCAATTATAATTGGAAAAGCTATAGTTACATCGCAAATAACTGTAACTAAATTTGCTTCATCCTTAACCTTACCCCAACTTATAGCTTCTTCTAAAGGAGCCCCACTTAAACTTCCAGCTTCAGGCCTATCCATAGTAATTTGAACAGTAAAATCAACACCGCCTCTAAAAGTATTTGCAAACAATGTAAAATGCTTAGGCATACCTCCGCCTAAGATCATAGCTCCAACTTTTTTAGCGTTTAAAACAAGATCCATTAATAAATTTAGATCGAGCATTGGATCTATTTTTAAAGTTTTTATTCTTCCAAAACTCCATATCTGAAATCCTATTATTGAATCAATTAGCCATGGACAAATTATTGGAACATTCTCTTTAGCTGCTGAAGCCAATATTGAATCGTTATCATCAATTCGTTTTCCAAGCTCAAACAATAATTTATTTGGAGAAAGTCTCTCTCGCTCTTTTTCAGGCAAACTTTCTAAGTTTTTATAAATCCATTTTTCAACTTTCTCAAATACTTTTAACTCTATGTAAATGTCTCCAATCCTTCCAATGCCTTCTTTCCATAATCTTGAATCATTGGATTTAAAAGTTCCCCTAATATGCTTATATCCTAAAGATTCAACAACATCATGAACTATGTTGGCTCCAGTAGTAATTATGGCTTTTAAATAACCATACTCGATTAAGTCTTTTATTATTTTTCTAAGTCCTCCAGCCACTAAGGGCCCTGCTAACGATAATAAAACTGTACAATCTGGGTCGTTGAACATTTTAGTAGTTATTTCTACAGCTTTAGCTATTTTTCCAGCTCCTAGTACTCCACATTCATTCATTTCTTCTATTAGCTTGTTAACACTCATCCCAGCATATACTTTCATTTGTTTAACATTTTGCAAATCTTTCAAGCCCAATTTAAAAAATTAACCCTTAACCCTCACTATTTTATTTCTTCCCAGCATACTCCAGTATTCAACTTCTACTCCTGGAGCTAACTTATTTTTTATTTCATCCTCTAAAGGCATTGAAATTTCAAAGGTTTGATAAGTTTCCATATCCATTAATTGAACTATTTCTCCAGCAATCGCTATCACTTGTCCACTTTTTTTATCTATTAAAGGTACATCTACTTTAGCATCTACTGGGCCGATTATGCTCTTTTTTTGATTAGTAAAGACTCCAATAGCAACTATCCTAGCTTTAGCAGATCCATGTTATCCGGGTAGTTTAAATTGACTACATTCCGGGCTTACTTTTCTCAAGCTCAACTATTCTACAAGGTTCATCATCGATGACTATATATTGGCCAACTTTAAGCGAACCTACTTCTTCAGGCTTACTCAATTATATTTCCCCCAAATTTATATGATTCTTTGAAGAATATGAAAACAATCATCCTAAAAAAGATTATTAATTTTTATGGTTATAAACTTTAAGAGCGCCATTAAAGATAAAATCTATAAAGAAATCTTCTCTTGGTGTATAAATGACTTGGTTAAAGTTGGTCTAATATCAAAATTGGATTCAATGGATGCATTAAAGCTTTCCTTTGAAGTTTATAAATATTTATTGGATTTAGGTATTGAAACAATACCGGAGCTTGAATTTGCTAAAAGAATGGGCCTAAAAAATGGAAAAGCGTTACCTGAAATCTTTGCAGATCTATTGATTACTATTGGCGGTGATGGCACTATCTTAAAAACTTGTATGGAAGTCTCGAAACCTGAAACACCTATTTTAGCTATAAATATGGGCAAGAGAGGATTCCTGGCAGAAGTCCCTCCAAAAGAAGCATTCAATGCCATTAAACGCTATTTAGAAGGAGATTATAGGCTTGAGAAGCATTTAAAAATTTCTGTTTTTCTAGATGATAAAAAGCTGGTTGATGGATTGAATGAAGCTTTAATAGCTCCTTCGCTTCCATCTAAAATGCTTAATTTTGAGATTTCAATAAACGATGAAAAGCTTCTTGAGACAAGAGCGGATGCTTTAATAACATCTACTCCAACAGGGTCTATGGCTCATGCTTTTTCAGCAGGTGGGCCTATAATCGATAATTCTTTAGATGTAATTTTACTTGTATTTTTATGTCCATTAGAACATATTCACCCAATAATAG
>JAVZFM010000002.1:0-32709 GCA_038872815.1 Bathyarchaeia archaeon | reverse complement strand
CTTTAAAGAAGCTATTATCAAATTCCAAATTCTTTCAAGAAATAACATTTTAACTCACCAAAATTTTTAAAATACAATCTAATAAATGCTTAGCAGCCTCTTTATGCTTTCCTCTTTCATTATTGATAATCTTAACAGGCGCCCCTGAAATAACAGAGCATGCAGAAGCTATAGTCCTAGACCACTCAATATCAAATTTAACTTCTAAAGGTAGCTTTTCATCTCTTAATCTACTTTCATCAAGTTCTCTTCTTCTTACTATCTCTTCTGGAGAGCTCTCTATTAAAACTATTAAAGATGGAGTTAAATCGTTTAAAATGTTTAAAGGAAATCCTGGATACATTCCACATTCTGTTTGAATAAACATATGAGTATCAATAACTAATAAATCTTCTTCCTTTAAATATTCTTTAATCCTTTTACAAGACTCTTTTTGAACTTGCTTTTGCAACTCAATGTTAGTCTTACGAATATAATCCCTATCTATAAGCTTTCCCCTTTCTTTAAGGATTTCCATCATAACAGAGCCAAAGTTTATTACTTTAAGTTTTATTCCTTTTTCTTTACTTAATTCTTTAAACTCATTTAGAACTGTAGTCTTTCCAACTCCAGGTATACCAGTTACAAGGACTATAGCCTTCATTTTTATCAACGCTTTCCAAGGAAAGCTCTTATAGCAGGATACATTTCAGTAATTCTTTCTTTAATCAAAGATTGATAATATTGTTCTAATATTCCAACAGTTAGTAAAATTCCAGTTCCACTTCCAAAAGCTCCAAGAAAATCTGCAAAAGCCGCAATCAAGCCTACTATGATTCCACCAATAATCGTTACTGTTGGTATGTATTTTTCAAGTAATTGTTGAATCGAGGTAGAAGCTCTTCTAAAGCCTTGAATTTGCATTCCAGAATCAATTAGCTGTTTTGAAACAGTTTTTGCATCCATTCCTCCAACTTCTACCCAGCTTATTGCAAAAAATAAACATGCAGCCATTAAAAGAATTGTATAAACTATTGCCCTTATAGGCTCATTCATTAAAGCTGAAAGACTTCTTGGCGGCACTACATAGTAAACTAAACCTCCTGAAGGTTCATACCTATCGCCTTTAAGACTAAATTGCCCTAAAAGATTTAACCAAAAGTTTGAATTGCTTTGATTAAACCTTGACCAGATTATTTGAGAAATGAAATAAATGTTTCCAAAAAGTGCTGCTGCGAATATTACTGGAATATTCGATACATAAAGCAATTTAATGGGGAATTTTCCTCTAAAACCTCTATATTTCGCATAAGAAACTGGAACTTCAACCCTTAATCCATTGATGTAGATTATGATTAAAAAAACTGCTACAGTAGTTATGAATGCTACCATATCTGGTAAACCTTCTTGACGATAAAATGCCTTAATTAAGTTTTCTCCATTAAGTATTGATTGAAAGAATGCTATAACGGCTCCAAGATATTTTCCATCAGCCATTGGTCCCATTGGGGCAAAAGAATCCCAAAAAATACGCTGAGCTACACCAGCTGCTATGAAAAGGCTTATTCCGCTACCTATTCCCCATCCTTTTTGAAGAAGCTCATCCATGAGTATTATTATTATTCCAGAAGCTAATAATTGAAGTAAAACTATAAATTGGGCTTGAAAACTTAACGCGCCATACGCTCCACTTATTATGAATGCTGAGGCTTCAAATATCGTCATTATAACTGCTAAAACTTTGCTTGCTGTTGTGAATAAAATTCTATCTTCTGGGTTGCTCATATCTACATCTATCATTTTCGATCCAGCCAAGATTTGAAGAATTAATCCTCCTGTAACTATTGGACCAATTCCAAGCTCCATTAATGTTCCTCTATTAGATGCAAAAATAACCCTTAAAGCTCCAAATGGATCTTGTGCTCCTTTTCCAACACCAAAAAGTGGAATTTCAGACATTATTAAATACACTATCAATACCATAGCTGTCCAAAACAATTTTTCATTAAAAGATACTTGTTTTTCAGGTGGAGAAATACTTGGAAAGAATTTCCCAAAAGGCTTAAAAAGCTCTATAAACCTAGGCAATAAAATCACCCAACGGATGCTCTAAGAATTTTTACTGTACCTCCAACTTTTTCTATTTTCTCCTTTGCTTTTTCAGAGCATTCATTAACTATAACGCTTACAGGATATTTTATTTTTCCAGCTCCTAAAAGCTTTTCATAGCCTAGTTTAGAAAGATCTATAAAAAGCCTTCCTGTATCGTCTTTAGTTAAGCTTTTTTTATCAAAACTTTTTATTAATTGATCAAGCTCATCAACATTTATGGAATAAGGCTTTGGCTTACTTGTAGGACATTTAAACCCAGTTTTTCCAATATCCTTAAGCCCATATTTAATAGTTCTTGTCCATTTATGCTTGAATCTTCCAGCATTTCCTCTACCCCCTTTCATACCATGCTTTCTATGCTGGCCTGAAATTCCCCACCCATGGGTTCTTGATCCTCTCATTTTTCTAACTTTTCTTAATCTTGTAGCCATTTTTTAACACCTTCGTTAATAGTATGATAAAAGCTTAAAGGGCCTTGTCATAAAGTGAATTTCATAAAGAAGTTTAAATTTTTACTTACATATATTCTTTTTCGATAAAGCCAAAAACAAGCTATCTTAATTAAATAGCTTAATTCTAAATCCTTAAGCAAAAATAAATTTTAAGTTATTTTTCCCCAATCTTCAACGGTAACTAGCTTGTAAGTATTTTTAAGCGCATCATAAACTGCAAATGCTGTTGAAGAGATAGTATCAGTAGATCCAAAACTTCTTGTCCAGCAATCCTTTATTCCAGCAAGCTTAAGGATTTTCTTTTGTACTTCTCCAGCAACAAGACCAAGACCTCTAGGACCTGGAATTATTTCAATCGTAACACTTCCACACTTTCCTCTTGCTTTAAAAGGAAGAGAATGGGGCAAATTGCATGCACATTCCCAACTTCCACATCCACGTCTTACTGGAAGTATATTCAGTTTAGCTTGTAGAGTTGCTTTCTCTATGGCCATTCTAACTTGCTTAGCTTTACCGCTACCTACACCAACGTACCCATCTTGATTTCCTACAGCCACAATTGCTTTAAACCTTGATTGTTCTCCAGCATCTGTTTGCTTTTGAACGAAGCCTATTCCTAAAACTTCTTGTTGCAAATTTGGCAATAAAGCATCAACAATTTCAGGCTCTTTTATTTTAAGACCTTGTATAAAAATTTCATCTAAAGATGTTATTTCTCCTGAAAGTATCATTTTCCCAACTTTTGTTCTAGGAATCCAACCTTTTTCAGAGCTAGGTGAGTCGCTCATTTTATTACACCTTGAAGTATTATACTTTTCGAGCAAGCTTATAAGTATCTATGTACTCTTTTAAATGCGATACACTCTTAAAAGTTCCTCCTTTTGCCATTTTAAAAAGCTTTTGATAAGTAGATCTCGTTATTATTTTATTATTGCGTAGCTCTTTTAATTTTGCCCTTATTGCTCTAATTCTTCTTATCCAAAGAGTTTTGCTATCTATTCTTGAGCCTTTTTTACTTCCTGGACCTTTTCTTTTTCCTCTAGCTTTTTTCCTTTTTACTTCTTTTTTCCTTCCACTACTTATGCCTTTTTTTTGAAGGATTTTAATGACGCCTTCATGGATCAACTTTTTAATTTCATCCCTAGTTATAGCCGATTCTACTTTTTCTATTTTTTCAGGATCAATCCAAACTCTATCTATACCAACTTTAGCTATACTAGCAGCAAGTCGTTTTTGTAGCTTTACGCTCATCATATTCACCTAACAATCTAGAATTTAATTCATTCTCCCTTAACCTTTTCTGTAATAATTGGGTTCAAAATTTTTATTCCTAATTCTTTTGCTCTTTCCATTATACTCAATTTTTTTCTCTTACCTACAGTATGCCCTATTCTAACAGCTTCTTTCTCAGGATCTATTTTCTCTAATTCTTTTGGATTAAAAACTAAAACTTCTTTTAATCCTGAAGGATGAAGGTTTTTTAAAGACTTTGGAAGCCCATATCCTATAGAAACTTTAGGAGGCCACCCTTTTTTTGAAAGCCTCATTTTGCTAGATTTACCTCTTGGCCTTCTCCACGAACTATCAATTCTTTTATAGCGCCAACTCTCTTGCCTTAAAAACTTAGGTTTTTTAATTTTCTTTTTTGCTTTTAACAATTCTCAACTACCTATAGATTTTTCATACACGTATATACCATCTAAGAAAACACGTGGATCTTTTTCTTTAATCTTAGTGGCTTGCTCAATATTTGCTGCTGTTTGGCTTACATCTTCTAAGCTAATTCCTTCTACGATTATATCATCGCCCTTAACCTTTACTTTAACATTACCAATTATTTTTGCCACTCTAGGGGTTCTTTCACCAGTGAAATTTTCTATCAATATTTTTCCTTCTTTTTCTAAAACTTTAACAGTTATTGGAAAATGAGCATAAACTATTTTAAGCTTATAAACGAATCCTTTTGTAACCCCAAGAATCATATTTTTTAAATGAGATACTGCTGTTCCAACCATTTCCATCTCTTTTTTCCTAGGCCAATATGAAGTAACTAAAAAGCTATTCTCTTTAACTGTAATGTTTATAGGCATATGGCTAAAGTCTTTTAAAAGAGTTCCTTTAGGACCAATAACTGAAACAATTCTTCCATTCACTTCAACTTTAACGTTTTCGGGTATAGGAACAACTTTTTCTATTACTGGAATCTCACTCATGCTTTTATCACCAAGCATATTTTCAATGGATTACATATACTTTTTAAATCCAAGCGATTCTGCGAGCTCTCTAAAGCATTGCCTACAAAGGTACAAACCATACTTTCTTATTATAGGCCCATACTGTCCACATCGACGGCATGGCCTACTTCCTTTCCCAAACTTTCTAACTTTTTTAAGTTTTTGTTTCATTAAGCTTTATCACTCCTTAAAATTTCTGTTCCAAAAACTTCATGGATATAGTTCATGGCTTCCTCATTTGTTATTAAATGCTTTTTTCCGATTTTTGATCTATGATAAGCTCTTCTTTTAACTCTATATCCAGGTCTTTCAAGTGATACACAAACATCCATCCCAAAAATTCCCAACTCCGGTATATATTTTGTTCCAGGAATCTCTATATGCTCTTTTATTCCAAATGAAAAATTTCCATAATGATCAAAACAAGATTCAGAAAGCTTATTTCCTATAGCATCTAAAGCTTTCTTTAAAAACTCATAAGCTCTATTTCTCCTTAAAGTTACAATACATGCTATTGGCTCACCTCTTCTTATTCCAAAGTCTTTTATAGTCCTTTTTGCTCTTCGAGTACAAGGAGTTTGACCTGTTATTTGTGTTAAAACTTTTTTTGCTTTTTCAAGTGGCTCACCAGATTTTCCAACAGAGATATTCACAACTACTTTTTCAATTCGAATATTTTGCATTGGGTTTTGTTCTTGGGATTTAGACATACTAATCGTCAATTCGATATCACATTTAAATCGATTAGATTATAATGCTTGCTAGATTAGCAACTCTAGGCCATCTTTCTGCAGCTTCTCTAGCAACAGGTCCTCTTATCTCAGTTCCTTTCAATTCTCCCTCAGGCGTCATTATAACGGCTGCATTATCTTCAAATTGAACTCTTATTCCTTCAGGTCTTCTAAAAGGCATTTTTTGTCTAACTATTACTGCCTGAAAGACTTGTTTTCTCAACTCAGGAGAACCTTTTATTACTGAGACCATTACCATATCTCCTACACAAGCTGCAGGTAGCTTTCTTAATCTTCCTGAATATCCTATCACATTGATTAGTTTAAGCTGCTTTGCTCCAGTATTGTCTGCACAAACTAATTTAGCTCCAACAGGGAGTCCTCTACTTATACGTCTTCTAATTTCTACTATACCTTTAGCGCTAACCGCTCTTGTTTTAGGAGCTGGCAATTTCTATCACCTTTTTCATGATAGATTGTAAAACATCAATATAAAATTTCTCCTTATTTTTTCATAGACTTTTCTATCACAACGAATGAAACGTTTTTACTGATTGGACGACATTCAGCTATTTTAACTATATCTCCTTCTTTTGCGTTTATGCAAGGTGGGTTATGAGCCATTATCCTACTCCTTCTTTTCTCATACCTCATATATTTTTTAACATAATGGAGGTAACTTCTTTCAACTACAACAGTAACCCTAGCCTTATCGCTGACCACTTTTCCTTCTATTATTTTCCCCCTTACACTTAAATTTCCATGGAATGGACAATTTAAGTCATTACAACTTTCTTTTGGATATTCTACACCTAAACCTATATTTCTCATAGAATTCACCATCTTTTTAACTTTAATTTTAATCTATCCTCAGGTCTTGCCATTATAGCTTTTCCATCTATTTCAACAAGCGATCCATCAGGAAGCTTTACTTCTAGCATGAGAACATTCTTTGGAATTCTTTTAGGTTTTCCGTTTTGAAGGATTACTATTATATTCTTAGTCTCATCTATTATTTTTCCTTTAATGCCAATTAATTGCTTATTGTTGCTGTTCTTTATACATGCTTCCAGCCCAATCAATTCATGCTTTAAGATATTTTGAGGTGTAATCTTTGTCATACACTCGCCTTTTTATGCTCTTCTCTTTCTACGGTTAATATCCTAGCAATTGTTTTCCTTATTTCCCTTATTTTAGATGGATTATCTAAAGCTCCTCCAGCAGCAACAGTAGTCCTTAATCGAGTAAGTTCAGTTTTTAATTCTTTTAACTTTTTTAGCCTTTCTTCTCTAGGCAACTCTTTTATTTCACGTTTTCTCAGTATCGGCAACTTTTTCACTCTCTTCTTTAAATTCTTTAAGGCTTTGAGATTCTATAATAGATTGTTTTATTTCAGGTTTATCTGGCAACTTTATATTAGGTGGAACTATAGTTACTTTAACTCCATAAAGCCCTGGTTTAAGTTGAGTTACTGCTACACCAGTTTTTACTTGCTTACTAACATGATCACCTACTCTAGGCAAGTACCCTGCACGATATTTCTCATATCTTGCTCTTTCAGTCGTTAACTTTCCGCTTATAACGATTTCTACACCAGAAGCCCCAGCACTCATAACTCTTTGAATTGCCCAATAAGCCGCTCTTCTAAAATGTATGCCTTTTTGAAGAGCTGAGGCAATTTGGGATGCTATAATTCTTGGATCTAACTCTGGCACTTCTATTGGAGCAACTGAGATTTGAGGATTTTCTACACCGAATCTTTCTTCTAGAATTTTGCTTAAGTCTCTTATACTTTGCCCTCTTCTTCCTATAACCATTCCAGGTTTTGAAGCATAAATAACAACTCTAGTCCCTAAAGGAGTTTTAGTTAACTCAACTCGGCTATACCCAGCACTTTTCAACTCATTAGACAAGAACTCATCTATCTCAGCTTTTTTTACATTTTCCTTTACGAAGTATTTATGGATTGGCAAGCTTTATTCTACCTCATACCCAACTAATTCTACATGGGTTAAAGTTTCAAAATATGGAGAAGATCTTCCAAAAGCTCTAGGAATATACTTTTTAATTTTCATACCTCTTTGAGAAGCTGCATGAATTATCTTAAGCCTTTCAGTATCTAGGCCTTTATACTCAGCATTTGCTTCAAGCTCTTCAAGAAGCTTAAGTATTTTCTTTGCTGCTTTAACAGGATAGCGTCCTGTATACCATTTTTCTTGTAGTTTTCTATGAGGTACTTCTTTTTTATATTTTCTATAAGCTATTGCTCTTTTTTTTGCTATTACATCTTCAAGCAATTCTTTAGCCTCAGTTAACTTCATTCCTTTTATGCTTCTGCAGATCTCCGTAGCAGCTTTTGGAGATATGCGCAGCTCACGACCTGAACATTTTACAGTCCTAGCTGGATCTAATTCTTTAATTGAGTACTTCCACTCTGGCATCCTAAAGCCTCTCTCCAACTTCTACTATCAAATGAATATACTTATTAAAAAATGTTAAGGTTAAATACTTTATTTTTGGTTTAAAGATTCATAGAGGAGCTACTCATGCCAAAAAATGAAGTAAAAGTTCAAGAAATAGAAGCTGAATTAAAAGGAACTACTTTTAAGGTTTATTGGCAAATTTTAAGATTAGGCCATCCTGTAGGAGTAAGAGAATTACAAAGATCATTGAACTTATCAAGCCCAAGTGTTGCTTTACATCATCTTGAGAAGTTAAGACGTTTAGGGCTTTTAAATAAAGATGAGTATGGACGTTATTCGCCAAAAGAAGATGTTAAAATTGGGATTTTAAGGTTTTTCTTAAAAATCGGTAAACTAATTTTGCCAAGATATCTATTCTATGCTATTTTTTTCACTTCTATTCTAGCCTTATACTTGATTCAAATTTTAATGATGACTTTAACTCCAGATTTTATTGCTTTAGTTGTTTGCTTTAGTGCCTCTTTAAGCTCATGGTATGAAGCCATAAAAATTTGGAGAGAAAAACTGTTCTATTGAATGGAATTATATTTAAGTAAAATTTATTTTAAATCGAGGGGGAAATATGCGAAAAGAGATACTTTATAGCTTAGCTGGATTAACCTTGGCTTTTTTTGTTATTTATGTTAATACATTATTTAAATTTGCTGAACCTTTAAAGAAAGCTAAGGATTATGCTCCTTTAGAAGTTGGAATAAAAAATGAATATAGCAGAATAATAGAGCTAATAATTCATGAGATTTATTCATTAAGCTATATTTTGATTGTTTCATTCATTATAGCATTTTTGGTTTATTTAATATCCAAAAAGAAGTTAAAAAATAAAGAAGTTTAAAAGATTTAAACGCGTTCTTTGCCATCGTATGTTACTTCAAACCTTCCAGCTATTATATCCTCTCTAACCTTATTGATTTTATCTAAAGCTTCTTTAGGTATTTTATCCATGAAGTATGGAGAAATCAACAAATCTTGTGCTCCATTTTTAAGACCCATTCTAATTGATTTGTCTGTATCAGCTCCTCCTGGAGCCATGTTTCCAGCCTTATAGCCTTCAATAATAATCCTGATTATCTCCATGTTTTTTACTATATTACTAGCTATTATTGTGTCCTTAGCTAAATCATGTTGAGGCAAATAATCGCCTATAGCATATACACCTCTGGCTGCACATGCTTGTATACCGCCTAGTGTGACCCCATCTCCTCTAAACAATATTACATCTGCTCCAGCATCTATAAGACCCATAGCCACTTCTCTTCCCTTGCTTACATCATCCCATACTCCACAAAAAGCTTTTAAGACTTTTATGTTTGGATTAACGGTTTTAGCTCCATCTTCATAGGCATTTTGCAAAGCAATCATATCAGGATATTTTTCTCCATCCATCGTACCTATTATTCCAGTTTTAGTCATGTATGCAGCTAAAATACCAGCCATATAGGCACCATCTATCATAGGAGTAGAAATACCGATCATGTTCTTTTTACCAGCGAATTGCCACCATGCAGCTCCCACAAATAATACATCTGGATAATCTGGAGCAACTCTTAACACAGAATCTTGATGTCCAATAGTCCATGCAAATATAATCTTGTAGCCTCTTTCTGCATAAGATCTAAGGGTTGGATCTACACCAACTTGTCCTACTCCTTCAGAAATTGCTACATCAAGATCAAGTTCTTCCCTAGCTTTTTGCGCTGCAATGTACATGGCTGCATTCCATCCTGCATCTGTTATTGAGCCTGGAAGCAAGAATGCAACTTTTAGCTTTTCAGCAGGTGGTGGCGGGGGTGGAGTAGTTGGCCTAGTTGCATAATAAATTGCTACACCAGCAATTATAATGATTATCAATAGCAATAGCGCAATTATTCCTTTACTTGTTTTCTTTTCAGACATAGGCTTTTCACCGTAAAATTTTAAACTTCTATAAATATTTAAAACTTTCGGTGTTTCTAAGAGACTAGAATTTTATTCCATTAATAGAATGAAAATTCCTAAGTCTGATCATGAAATACCTAATGCAGCCTTATTTAATCGTTTAAAAGTAAAGGTTATGTTTAAAAGCTTAAAGCATTAAAACATTTTTTCTTTCTAAGTTTGCTCAATAATTTTAATCTTAGCAACTTTTCTTATAGGTTTAGTGAGTATAGGCTTTTCCTTTAAAATTCCTTCAGGCCTATAAATCAATATTAAGAGCATAATGATTCCAAAAGATATGTACTCAAGCCATACAGCCTCAAATGGCAATCTTAAAGTGGAGGTTATCTCAAACTTATAGGTTATTAATAAAATTTTAATGGTTACAAAAACAAATGCTCCTAAAAGTACTCCTGTATTGTTTCCAGCTCCACCTAAAAGAACCATCAGAATTGGATAAAAAGTCCACTCTACTCTGCTAAAGCTTGTAGTTATTACGTTAACTGAGTAAAGAGAATATAAAGCTCCTGCTAAAGAAGCCATTGAGGAGCCTATTGCTACAGTTTTTATCCTAAGCGCCATAATATTTTTTCCATAAGCTTTAGCTACGACTTCGTTTTCTCTCATGGCTCTAAGAGCTCTACCATAAGGCGAGTTAAGAAGTTTCTCAGTAAACAAGTAACATCCAAAGGCTATTAAAAGTGTTAGCAAGGTGAAAGTAAAAATTCTTTGTTTTCCAGGCATAAAGGCTAAGAAGTCAGGAATAGATACCCCATAATAACCTCCTATAAAATCCACATTATAGTATGAAGTTAAGAAAATGACTTCACTTATAGCTAAAAGCGTTATAGCCAAGTAATCTTCTGAAAGCTTAGCGCTTGGAGTGATAAAAATAGCTCCAGAGATCCCACCTAAAATTGCAGTTAAGATTAAAGAGGCTAAAAGAATAAATATGCCTAAAGCTGGATCTTGAGCTATAAGCTCATTAATAACAGACTTAACCCTTCCACTAGCTTCTATTATTCCTCCTGTAATTCTTAACGAATGCATTAGTATACGATTAATTATTCCACCTACTGCCATTCCTCCAATCAAAACTGCTAAGGCTCTACCAAAATTAGGAATTCCAGCATAACCATATTCAATGTTAAGGCTTAAAGCAACTATAGCATAAAGGCCAAACCAAAGAGCTATATTAAGGATTAAGTACTCCGAATTAACCACCTCCATTTAACACTTGTTATGCCCTTTGGAGCAAATATAAGCGTAAGTATCAATATAATTAATGAAACTACTTTCGAATACAATAACATCCCTGATCCGAATATAGAAGCCAACTCATAGGTGATAAGAGATTCTGATATCCCTACAATATAACCGCCTACTAAGGCTCCATAAATGCTAGTCAACCCGCCTACTATACTTGCAGCAAATATAGAAACTATGATTATTGCTCCACTAGCTGGAACTATTTCCTGCCTGAACGGAAGAAGGCTACCAGCTACTGAAGCTAAAGCGCCTGAAAGAAGCCAAGAGAAAATTCGAGTATGTTCTACGTTAATGCCCATTATTTCAGCCAAAGATGGATTTTCCATAGAGGCTCTTAGAGCTATTCCAAATTTAGTCTTGTAAAGAAGGAAGAAAAGTGATAAAAGCATAAGGGTTATTACAAGCGTTGAGATTGCAAGTATAGCTGAAATTCCCATTAACTCAAAATCATAAGGCGTAAAGATAAACTTTTTAGTAGCTTTTTTAGTTATAGTTGCTAAATAGTCTGAGTAGGCTCCAAAGCTTCCTAGCATAATCAAATCTATTGCTAGAGTTGCAACCATCAATATTACAGGCCTAGCTCCTCGAATGATCAATGGCTTTAAAACCCAAGTATACATCGCTATTCCTATAAGGCTTCCCAAGATTAATGATATAAGCAAAGAATGATAAGGATGTATGCCAAAAAGATAAAAAAGGCTAAGAGAAACATAAGCACCAAATATTGCAAAAGAGCCTTGAGCAAAATTTGGAACTCCTGTAGTAATATAAGTTATAGTTAGTCCTATGCTCAATAAAGCTAAAAGATTTGAATAGATTATAGCTCCTTCAATTACAGTCATTAATACTCTCCATAGAAAAGTTTTTAAGCTTCTTGTTTATATATTTTGTTTCGTTTCTTCCCAATTTCGTAAAATTCTAAAAGTTTTAATAAGGTGAAAAAAATGGCCTCTAAAAAAGCAATAGCGATAGTGGCCATAATTATAATAGTGGCTCTTTTAGCATTTGCAGCTCAACAAATCTTTATACAAAAGCCTAAAGAAGTTGAAATAAATATAGGGATTCTTGTTGACCTTTCAGGACCTTTAACTACTTATGGAGAAGATATTCGTGATGCTTGCACGATAGGCATGGAAGATATAAATGCATATTTTACAGAAAAAGGAGAGCCTTATAGAGTTAAGCTATTCGTTGAAGATACTAGAGTGGATCCTAAGATAACTTTGGAGAAAGTTCAAACTCTTTATGGAAAAGGAATCACACTAATAATTGGTCCAATGGGTAGTGGTGAGGTTAAGCAAATAGCCGAGTACGTGACTGCAAATAAAGTTATAATAATTTCTCCATCCTCTACAGCTGCAGCTCAACGTCTTGGTGTTACAAAGCCTGAAGAGAAAAAGTACATTTTTAGGTTTGTAGCTACAGATACTTTTCAAACAGACGCAATAGCAAAAGAAGCTGTTGAGCTTGGAATAAAAGGCGTGGTTGTAACCTACATAGGAAATGCTTGGGGTAAAGGCCTTAACGATTTTGCTAAGCCAAAATTTGTAAAACAAGGAATAGAAGTAAAAGAAACGATAGAGTATCCAGATCCACCACCAGCTGATTTTACGCCTTATATAGCCATTATGGAAAAAGCTGTAAATGAGCTTTTCCAAAAGTATGATAAATCTCAAGTAGCTGTTGTAGCCTTTAGCTATGAAGAAGTTTTTACAATGCTTTCACAAGTTAAAATGGATTCACCTCTTCTTGAAGTTAAATGGCTTGGCTGTGATGGTACTGCTAAAAGTAGAAGAATATCTGAAATTCCTGAAAAAGTAAATAAAGTAGGCATGTACAGTACTTTATTCGAGTCAAAGGGTCCAAGCTTTGCTAAGCTTGATGAGGTTTATCGTAAACGCTTCGGAAGAGAGATATATCAATATGCTTTAAATGCTTATGATGCTCAATGGGTTATTGCTTTAAGCTTTGCTGAAGTCTATAAGAATTTGGGCAAATATGATCCAGATGAAATGGCAAAGATTATACCAACCATAACTGAAAAATATAGTAAAGGCGAATATGGAGTTACTCCAGTTAGTGGTTATATAAAGCTTGATGAGTTTAACGATAGAGCTTCTGGTGACTATGCAATTTGGGGTGTTGAGAAATCCGAGTGGGTCCTGAAAGGAATATGGAATTCAGTGGAAAACAAAATCGAGTGGAAATGACTTTATTAAAAACAAAAAACCTCTCAAAATTTTTTTTTGGATTTAAAGCCTTAGATCGAGTGAGTATAGAGGCTAAAAGAAATAACATAACTTTAGTTATAGGACCAAACGGTAGTGGAAAGACTACGCTTACAAACACTATTTCAGGCATATACAAGGCTGATGAAGGAAAAGTATTTTTTGAAGGTCGCGATATAACTAATATGTCTCCTCATGAAATTTATAGGCTAGGAATTATTAGAACTTTCCAAATACCTCAGCCTTTAAAAAGGCTTACTGTTATAGAGAACCTTATGATGGCTGAAGGAAGTATTGGAGAAGGAATTATAAAAAGCCTAAAAGGTTCATGGGTTAAGCAAGAGGAAGAATTAGCAGAAAAAGCTTTTCAATGCTTAGAATTTTTAGGCTTAGCCCATCTTTGGAATGTAGAATCCTATAAGCTTAGTGGGGGGCAATTAAAACTTTTAGAGATTGGAAGAGCATTGATGAAGAATGCTAAACTAATAATTATGGATGAACCAATAGCTGGTATAAATCCAGTTTTAGCAAATTCTATACTTGAGAAATTAGTAGAGCTTAAGAAAATTGGCATTTCGCTCCTTTTAGTTGAACATAGGCTCGATATAGTCCTAAAGCATGTAGATTATATTTATGTAATGGCTAATGGAAGAATCATAGCTGAGGGTATAGAGGAAGAAGTACTTAACAATCCAGATGTTGTGGAGGTTTATTTGAGTGCTACGCGTTGAGGAGCTTAATGCTGGTTATGAAAGGCTACAAGTTCTTTTTGATGTTCAAATGAAAGTATTTGATCGAAAAGTAACAATTTTAGTAGGACCAAACGGTAGTGGAAAAAGTACTCTTCTTAAAGCCATACTTGGTCTAACTAAAGTATATTCTGGAAAGATCCTTTTAGACAATTTAGATATAACCTTTATTCCACCTCATCAAAAAGCAAAAATGGGAATAGCTTATCTACCTCAAGTGGAAAACATTTTCGCAAACTTAACTGTTGAAGAAAACTTAAAAATGGCCGGATATATCCTTGATGAAAGTTCATATTTAGATGGGCTTGAGATGGCTTTAGGAACTTTTCCAGAACTTAAGGCTTTTATGAAGAGAAAAGCTGGAACATTAAGTGGGGGAGAAAGACAATTCTTAGCTATAGCTACAGCTCTTGTTAGGAAAGCTAAGCTATTAATGCTTGATGAGCCAACTGCTCAGCTTTCGCCTAAGCTAGTAGACTCAATGTTTAATAGAATTGCCTCGCTTAGGGATGAACTTGGTCTTACAATTGTTCTTGTAGAACAAAACATTCGTAAGGCTTTAGAAATAGGCGATAATGCTTACTTGCTTATAAGCGGAAAATTGGCATTTCAAGGAAGTGCTCAAGAACTCTTAAAACATGAATCTTTTGAAAAACTTTGTATGGGAATTTGTTAATAGAGTTTTAATTCATGCTTTAAATCTGAAAGAAATTTTAATATTTCATAAGCAGTATTTGGTAAAAGGTTTAATCCACAACCAGGCATAATAGCTTCAAGTAAAGTTTGATCTTTACTTAAAATTTTTTTAAAACGCTCAATCCTTAGTAAAACTTTTTCCTTTGTTTCTAAATTGATTTTTTTATCCTCGATTTGAGTATTAATTACGGATGCTCCAATCTTTTTATATTCCTTTTTTAGGTTTAAAAAGTTCTCTTCTAAAGCTTTAAAGTTTTCTTCTTCATGGTCTCCAAAAAAATGAAGGCATATAACATCTATTTTGTATTCATTAATAAGTTCTTTAATTATTTTTTTAATAGGCCCGCATACATGGATCCATTTTGGCTTTTCATGCGTATATTCGGATAGTTTGTTAACATATTTCCAAGGCTTTTCTATAGGATAAAGAGAATGAATCGGACAATCAAATTGAATTATATCAGCTATTCGGCTCAATTCATCAACAATCGGTATTAAGGCTTCAGTAATGTCTTCAAAGATATTTTTATAACTTTTTAATAGCTTGAAGTTACTTTCTATGATAGCAAACCCTATAGTAACTGGATCCGTTACTGTAGCTTTTAAAAGCACTTTAAAATTTTTTTCCTTTAAGAATTCTTTAAGAAATCTATTCTCTATAACTTCTTTTACTGAATTTATATCCTTGTTAAGCCTAATAATCCCACTGCAACGGCTTTTAAAAAGTGAGCCTATGTTTTCTATTTTTACTCCTTCTAGATCTTGGGTAAATCTTTCTATCATTTTATACTTATTTTTCCAACCAGGCTCACCCGTACCAACGATGTCATAGCCTAATCTAACCAATTCTTTAACCCAATATTCGATATGCGAATATGGATAGTTTGTATCTATTCCATAATAAGGCAGGCTTCCAACTATAGCAAGTAGCATAAATGAATTTTATTTAAAATCATTGCTATAAACTTAACCCAAAAACTTTTAACCGTTTATTATTATAAGCTTTCAATCAAGGTAATTTAATGGTAAAGTTTGGAATATCTATTACTCCAAATAAACCAATAAATGAATGGATAAAGCTAGTTAAAAAAGCTGAAGATTATGGTTTAGAATATGCTTGGGTTGCTGATGAAAGTCCATCTTATCCATTTCGCGATGTTTTTGTTACATTAACTGCTATTACAATGAATACTAAAAAATTAAGCTTGGAACTTCTATATGCAACCCTTATACTAGACACTTTGCTATTATAGCTGTAGCCATTCTTTCTTTAGATGAAATCTCCAATGGAAGAGCTATTTTAGGAATAGGAGCAGGCGGCTCTTTAACGCTTTTTCCTTTAAAAATCGAGATGTGGTATAAGCCCATTAAAACTGTTAAAGAAGCTGTTAAACTTATAAAAAGTTTATTCTCAGGAGAAATAGTAAATTCCGATGAAGAATTCCTTAAAGCTAAAGATATAAAGCTTTTCAATACACAAAAGCATAGAATTCCTGTATATCTAGGAGCAAGAAGACCAAAAATGTTAAAGCTAATAGGAGAATTAGCTGATGGAGCTTTACTATCTTCTTTACCAACGCAATACGTTGAAGCGCTAAAGCATATAAGGAGCTTTAAAAGCGAGAAGAAGCTTTAATGAATTGGATATAGCCCATATTTCTAGACTTTCGATATCATACGATAAAAAAGAGGCTGAGGATTCAATAAAGCCTAACATAGCCTATTCTATTGCTGATTCTTCTATAGAAGTATTAGAGAAATTTGGAATTAAAAGAAATGAGTGGGAAGCTTTAAGAAAAGCTTTAAAAGAAAAAGGTCTTGAATATGCTAAAGAATTCGTTACAGATAAAATGATAGATACATTAGCTATAGCAGGCTCTCCTGAAGAATGTATTAGAAGATGTGGAGAGTACATAAAAGCTGGAGTAACTCAATTAGTTTTTAGTTCTCCTTTTGGTCCAAATCCAGAGGAGGGATTAAAGCTTTTAAGCGAAGAGGTTATCCCAAAGCTTAAGTGGCAAAAATAAAAACATTTAAAAGCCTTAAAGCACAGTAAAAGCTTATCATAAGTTAAAATTGTGAAGTGAGTGTAGTATAAATGAGTTTAGAAGAAGTTAAAATTGAAAGTTTAAATCCAAAATCTAGACAAATCAATTTAACTGTAAAGGTTTTATCAAAAACTCCAGTAAAGGAAATAATGTCTAGAAGCGACGGATCAAAACATTCTTTAAGCAATGTATTAGTTGGTGATGAAACTGGCTGCATATATTTAACGCTATGGGATAGCAATATAGAGAAAGCCAATGTAGGAGAGACTATAACCATAAAAAATGGATACGTTTCACTTTTTAAAGGCTCTATGCGTTTAAACATTGGTCGATATGGAAGTTTAGAACATTCTGAAAAGCAAATCGAGAAAATAAATGAAGAAAACAATCTATCAAATAAAATAATTGAAAGAGGGCCTCGTCGCTATCCTATGTTTAAACCTTTATACAAAGACGATTACATGGATCGAAGGGAAAGGAGAAGGCGTTTTAGAAGAAAGTATTGATTTTCACTCTTCATAAACGAAGTCAAGCCATTTTTTATATCTTTTATCTTTTCCTTTTACTATATCGAAGAATTTTTCTTGAATTTTTTTAGTGATAGGACCTCTAGAGCCGCTTCCTATGATTCTTCCATCAACCTCTCTTATTGGAGTAACTTCAGCTGCAGTTCCAGTAAGGAAAGCTTCATCAGCCATAAACATATCCTCACGAAGTATGTTTTTCTCTAAAACCTCTATACCAAAATCCTTTGCTATTTCAATTACAGAATCCCTTGTAATTCCATAAAGAGCCCCAGCACTTAAAGGAGGAGTTATTAAAACTCCATTGCTTATTATAAAAATGTTTTCACCTGTAGCTTCAGCTACATAGCCATGCTGATTAAGCAATATAGCTTCATCATACCCGCAATTTAAAGCTTCAAGCTTTGCCAATACAGAGTTTGCATAATTTGCAGTCGCTTTTGCTAATGGAGGAAGAATTTTTGTATCTACTCTAGTCCAAGAGGAAATTTTGCAACGAACACCTTTTTTTAATCCCTCCTCTCCTAGATAAGCCCCCCATGGCCAACAAGCTATAGCAACTTCAATAGGATTTTCCAATGGATTTAGGCCCATATCTCCATAACCAAAAAAAGCTATTGGACGAATATAACATTCTTTTAATTTATTTACTTTTATTGTTTCTTTAACAGCTTTACAAAGCTCATCGATGCTATATGGAATTTTTATTAAGTAAACTTTTGCACTGTTGAAAAATCTTTTTATGTGATCCTTTAGTCTAAACACTGCTGGACCATTTTCAGTCGCATAGCATCTAATTCCTTCAAATATGCCTGTTCCATAATGAAGAGCATGGGTCAAAACATGAATTTTAGCATCATCCCAGTTTACAAAATGTCCATTCATCCATATTTTTTCAGTTTTTTCCATTTCAAATCAACCCTTTAACTATAAATACTTCTTCAATTAAATATTTTTTAAGGATAATTGTTTAATAAGTTATTAAAAAATTTATTGAGAATAAATTGGGCCGGTAGTTCAGGGGTTAGAACGTCTGCCTTACACGCAGAAGGTCGGGAGTTCAAATCTCCCCCGGCCCACTCCCATCTGGGCATGAGTTTCTTAGCTTTTTTATACTCTAAAAAGAATTTTTACATGAGCCATAAAGCCAAGTATGTTCGCTTGCTAGAAAGCAATGAGCTAAACCTTTGGCACAGGAATTTGGCTAGAGGCTCAAAGATAACTATGTATGTTTATTTGAGACGACTAGGCTTTTTCTGCAAAAAGCATGGAATTACGCCAGAAGAATTGGCTAAGTTTAGCGATGAAAAATTTAAGGCTTGAGTTTAGGCAACAATTGCTTCTTTTAGTAGGCTATAGCTATGTTGATGCTTTTTGTGGAAGAGTTCCACGCTCTATTCTGGCTAAACATTACACAGATTACTCTCCAGAAAGACTAAAAGAAATCTATGATAAAGCTGGCTTGAAGGTATTAGAATAATGAATTCTTATCGAATTGGAAGGAACGCCGAATACACTGTTCTTAGAATATTAAAGGAGAAAGGCTTTTGTTATACGATTCGCATGGCCCAATTGATTTACTGGCCTCGAATGTTTTTGAGATTTTGGCGGTTCAAGTAAAGAAGAGTGGTCATTTAAGCGAAAAGGATTTGGGAAAGCTTATAGAATGGGTAAAGGCATTTAATGCGAAGCCTATAATTGCAGAAAAGCGTAGAGGAAGATGGAAGCTTAAGCCTATATAGAAAAGGGAAATCGAAAGTCATTTTAAAAAATGCGTAATTTCGCAATGGAAAGATTTTTAAAGAGTTGAACGAATAATTAAAATTTTGGGGTAATTAATGAGGATACTCTTTCTTAGTAAAGAAGATAATTTCCGCAAAGAGCTTTCGTTTCTAATGATTTCTTTAATGATTATTCAAGTTGTATTTTTAACATAACCATCGGCAATAATTGCTAAACAAACGAAGCTATCAATTCAGTTTAGCGAAGTACAAGAAAGCCCATTTTTGAAATACTCCATTTTTAATCCAATCGTATACGAAGTGACCCAATACTTTTATATTGAAAATAAGGGACCCAGCAGCTTGGATGAAATAACAATAAACATGAATTTGCTTCAAAACTGTACGCCAAACATCTACGTAAAGTTGAATAGTTATTCCTTACAACCTACCGTAATCCATGCGGAAAAGGAAAGTGCATGGGCTACTTGGAAAGTGAGAGACATCTCTCCAAAAGAAACATTTAGCTTAACTGTAAGTTATTACGTTTGCTCATTTTCCTTAAATTACATCGATCATATAATAGCTAATAAAATTGGCGATTACGATCTTAGTTCTTCCATATACCGAGAATACACTCAGCCCGAAGAATATATTCAATCTCGTAATCCTATAATTACGGATCATGCACAATCAATCGTAGGAAGCGAAACTAACCCATATCATAAAGCAAAAAAGATCTATGATTGGATTGTAGATAATATTGTATATGATTGGGAAGCCCGTGAAAAGGATGCTTTATGGGTACTAAGGAACAAAAGGGGAGTATGTACTGGATATTCTTATTTATTCGTTGCTTTATGCAGGGCTGTTGGAATTCCAGCAAGGATATGTTTTGGACATGCCATAACCGATAGCAATGAAGAAACAGGCCATATGTGGAGTGAGTTTTATCTTCCAAATTATGGTTGGATACCAGTTGATTTAACCTTTAGGCAATTTGCTAAACTTGATCACAATCACTACTATGAATTTAAAGGGCTCGTCAAAGAGCAGCACACATGGTTCCGCTATTGGTATATGGGTATCGAGCCTAAAATCGACTATGGTTGGTATGCAACTCGTAAAGCCTCATCGATCGATTCATTTCCAGATGAATTTGTTAAAAGTTTATATTAAACAGCAACTATGATCGAAGAGATAAAAGGCTATGCAAATCTCTTCAAACAATACAACATAGATATCGAAAGTTTGACCTCTGAAATGAAGCTTTTAATTCAGTCCTCTGTAGAAGCTTATGAAAATAAGGCTTATGGAACAGCGAAAGAATCGATTCAGGACGCTCTTTCCGAAATTACTTTGAATTTTATGTCAATAGCCCAAAATGCGATAGCTGAAACTGAAAAATTTGAATTTCAAGATTCTCGTGCAAAATCTTTGTTTGATGAAGCTGTAAATAAATATAACGAAGCAAAGAAAAATTTGAGTACCATGGAGTATATGCCAGCTATAAAGGGCGCTTTTACTGCTCTTGATCTTTTAAGCAAAGCTCAAGAACAAGAATACTTATACGCTAGAAACATTGCTGAGCAAAAAATTCAAGAGACGATAGGACTTCAACAAAAACTTCCTTGGATATTGCAAAGCGAAGAAGCAAAAAATTTACTAATGGATGCTCAGAAAAGCTTAAATGATGCTAAAGAGGCGTATACGTATGGAGATTATAAAGTTTCCATGAATAAATCAAAAGATGCAATCATTTTTTCTGAAAAAGCTTACTCGAGTACAATCAATCATTTAATCCTAATTTCAGTTGCAACAATCTTATGCGTAATTGGAGCTGCAACGGCATTCATTTTGCTGCGAAGAAGACGAAGATCAAAAGCCATTATTTTGGAGTACTCTAGGCTTAAAAAGCTCTAAGATTATTGCTTAGGTTATAAATTTTCCTTCAAAGAGATCAAAAATATGTGGAAAGTCGTTATAATTTAATTTTATTGGTCTTTGAGTTTTTTGCCTCAATTTTAAGCCATGCTTCTACGAGTAAAAGGATTACTTTGCTTATCGGTAAACCCTTCGATCTACACAACAGCCCAAAGACTTTTCATAGCTCCTCCTTCTTTTTCGGAATATAGATAAGAATTCTCATTTTAAACCTCAAGATGTATATACAAAACTAGGAGGGGTATGGCACAAATGTGGCTATAAAAATGCTATGCTTATCGTTTCTGAATTAAAAGAAGCTTTGCCTCGCTTGTTTTCTCTTCACGCTTTTTATCTGGATTTTGGCTAGCCAAAACGCCCTCCGCTTTAAGGAATTTGTAGATCGCCGTCCTTACGATGATCGAAACCGGAATGCATTGTTCGCTTGCGTAGCTTTTTAGCGTGTTGAATAGCTTTTCGCTTATTCTGACTCTTAGAATCCGTTTCATTAAAAGATCACCTCATTTAAGCCTTTTAAAGAAAATTTCTGAGCCATTTTCAGTTGATCGCTCTATATAGCCAGCCTCGAGCATTCGAAAGCCCCATTCTAGGCATTCATTTAGCGTATTGAAGGCTCTTTTTATTTCAAGATTTGACTTCAATTCGCCTACTTTCCAGCCCAATTTAATAAAGAGCTCCTCTCCATTTGAATCCTCTAAACATTTTTCCCCTGGAGGGTGGGGTATATCATTATATTTCCCGAGCGACCCCGTGATCGGAGCGTTTTGATCATTAATAATGTCTAATTTATACCCCACCCCCAAGGGGAAACATCCTTCTTCATATGTGTATGGCTTCGATTCGCTATTTTCAACTATCAACCCAGCATTCACCAGAATGCTAAGCTCTCTATCTAAACGCTTGTTAGATATCTGCCTCTTTTTCACTTCGTAATATTTTTTTGCTATTTCTTTTTTAGTTGGCTTTAAAGGCAAAATTGGAGCGATTATACGATAAAAATTATAAGTTTCTGGAGGTAGGCCCAATTCATTAGATTCAGCTATTCCGTTGTAGATCTTCATAGCTTCCAAAGCGTCTTCCCAAGTCGCCTCTATATCATGATTGCTATCCATGTTCCTACTTTTTGCATTTAAAAGAGCTATTGCTCTGACAAGCGATATAAGCCTTGGAAAATCTCTTTGGTCTCTAGGCTTTAAGTTTGGATGAATTTTTAAGTATTCATTGCACAATTCATCGGCAAACGGAACTTTTATATACCTAATCTCCAAATCTCTGATATGCTTGATCCTTTCTTTAAGCCATTTTCGCTTAGGATCCGAATCCAGTTTGGTAATGAACTCTGCTGGATTCTTTTCACATTGAGCTTGCATTTTTAAAACTTCTTTTATTTTTTCTGGATCATCGCTTGGGCTCAGTAGTATAGACCTTGTAATCTCTTGTTGATCTAATATAGCATTTGAGCTACAAAATATAGTCGAGAAAAACCCTTTTACTTCAACTGTTTTTGTTCTTAATCCACGTTTTTCGCTTTTATCCGTGATTTTATACTTTATTAACTTTTCATCATGACTTAATAATGGTCTTAATCGCTCTAGAACCAATGGATGAGGCATATCGAGCCAAATCACTATTTTCCTTTCCAAATCAACTTCTATAATGCCCTCCTCTTTATTCCATATGCCTTGTTCATGGAAAAAGCTTGTTGGCGATGAATAACCAAGCTTTATAACATCTTCTTTTGGAAATAAATCAGCAACTCTTAGAACAATCCAGCTTTTGCCAGTTGATGGCTCAGCTGATTGTATTATGTTTAATTGATCTTTTTCAGTGTATGCTAAAAGCATTCCCAAGAATACTGTTTTTGCTATATCATGGTCGAATTTAATAACTGATGATAGAACTTCAATGACAAAATCCAAACTTATAGGCTTTTTTAAGCTCTCCTCCCACTCCTCCAATCTTTTTCTAAAGCATTTTTCCAAGTAAGGGCAATTCTCGCTTGTTGCTTGACAGTTTTGTTTTTGCCAAAAATCATAGCCTTTTGGGCATAGGAGTTCATTATTTTCATTAGCCAAGCTTTCATCCACCCTTTTTAATCCAGAAAATCCAAGATTTGCTAGTTTTTCTTCCTTCTATCTTGCCAAGAATATAAAGCTCCAAAAGATGATGCAAGCATGCGTTCCAATGCCCGATTTTTGCTCTTCGTCTGATCTTTTCAACATCAAGCGGTTCATTAGCTGATGAAAGTATTTTTAAAATTCTTTTTTTATAGTCTTCCATCTTTATCATAATCCGAAAGATCATCGGAAAGGTTTATATACTTTATGTACAGTAACTATACTTGAGGTTCAATAAAATGGCTGAACTATCTCCATCTGAAATTAATGTTTTAAAGAGCTTACAGAAAGCTGATCAATCTTTCAAAGAACTAAAGGGGCTTGTTAAGAATAAAAAAGGAGGGAACATTTCAGACAGGGGTCTATCAATCGCTCTTAAAAACCTACAAGAACGTGAGTTCATAAAGAGGCTCCCCTCTCGAAAATATCATATAGACCCTAAAGGAAAGGATTATTTAGAAAGGAATAAGCTAACCCAAAGTATAAAAGACGAAGATATTTTCTATTCGAAAGAAATCTTGTTAAAGTTAAATTTAGATGAAATCTATGATGCTCCTTATGTCCATCTTCAAAATTCTCCAGGAGAATTTTCTCCCTCGCCAATTCCAATTCATGCAACCTTTCTTGGAAGCAAGGAAATAAGAGATATGATTGACTTTTCTGAATGGTTTTACAGAGAGGTTTATCACGGAGATATAAGAAAGTTTGAGAATTCATTCCTTGAAGAAGTGTTTTCACCGCTTAAGTTATATTTCAACGAAGTAATTTTTTCCAAATGTCTCGAAGTTGCCAAAAAATATAAATTTTGCGCGGATAAGAAAATAAAAAAGAGACCAAAGGTAGACATTGACCTACTTAATTTCAATTTGAGCTTAATTTTTCGATTTAACGGTAAAGAGATTCTGGATAGAATCAAGAAAAATATTTTTGATGTTAAAACGATGAAGCTAAAAAAAGAAATAGAGGAGCGTCTTGTAGGACTAATACTTCTAAAGCTTGCATCCTTCTATACTCCTGAGTGTGAATACATTATACCCGCAATGGTCGAGGGTGGATTAATCGACAAAAAAGAGAGTGAAGAGCTCCAAAAACTTTTTGAAAAAATACACGGCAAAACTGAATATGAAAAGAGTAGAAGAGGAAAGAAAAAACTAATAGTCCATAAAGTTTTATCATCCCACGCCTCATACAAAGAGAGAGAAAAGGCTAGAGCTCAACTTATGATAAAAGCTCTAAAACATCTCAAAAAAGGCAATGGATTATACATTCCAAAAACTGCCACTCATGGAATAGAGGATACAGGATTAACGGTAGATGATATATTTAATGAAATTACTGAGAGTATCAAAAAACTAGGATAAAATTACTCTCTTTGAACGATAAAGATGACTAAAAATAAATAGAGGAAATACAAATCAAGTATTTTATGCTAAATTATCAAGATTTAAAATTTATTTTTAAAGACTTAAAAGACTTTTTTATTAGCTTATGCATAAGATAACATTATCTAGCTTATTAAATCTACTTCGAAAACCCCTGTACTACTTTAGGCATACACTTTTTAGAGTCAAGCCTTTTCTTTACATACTCCAATTCTTCTAATTGTTTAATGCGATATTCAAGCATTGCTATTTTTGTTTTTTAGAAAGCAATATTGATACTTCTATCTAACTGCTTAATTCAATATCTATTCATCTTTTAGATTTTTCCATCATGATTCTATGGTCATCTAACCAAATATCCATAGGTTCTCCGCTTTTTATTTTAAGTGTTTGAATTATTTCCATAGGTATTGTTATTCGATAGCTTCCTCCTATTTTAACGATCTTTCTTTTAAACTTTACTGGCATAGTTTCTCATCAATATGTATTTAAAGGGTTATATTTAAATATAACTTTAAACTAAATTATAACCATAGTCAAATAAAGTGATTTGATCATGACTAAATTTGGCTATACGCATATAATTGTTCCGAAGCATTTGCATGAAAGACTAAAGCAATTATCTAACCAAGAAGGCTTAAGCATATCAAAGCTAATTGAAAAGCTTCTAAGTATTAATACGGTATTAATACCGAGGTGTGAAGAGCTATTAAATTATGACTCAAACAAACAAAATTTAAACTACTTAAATCAAAATAAACAAAATTCAAGCCTATTTTCTAAAAACGGAATAGAAAACAAAAGGAAAGTATTAGAAAACCGTAGGTTTTCTACGAATTGGAGCCCCGGGCGGGATTCGAACCCGCGACCTTTGGCTTACCAAGCCAACGCTTTTGTCTATACAAGTTAACATTGTACATCTAACCAGGCTAAGCTACCGGGGCAAATCAAATCTTTCGTTTATACTCTTCTTCCACGTCTTCCTCCAGGCCTTCTTGTACCATCATGAGGAATTGGAGTAACATCCTCTATTCTGCCTATTCTAAAACCAGCTCTAGCCAACATTCTAATCGCTGATTGAGCCCCTGGACCTGGTGTTTTAGCATCACTACCTCCTGGAGCTCGAACTTTTATATGAAGTGCAGTGATTCCTTTATCTTTAGCAACTTTAGCTGCGGCCGCAGCTGCTTGCATAGCTGCATAAGGAGATCCTTGAAGCCTATCAGCTTTTACATGACGCCCACCTGAGCTAATAGCTATAGTTTCAGCACCACTTAGATCAGTTATATGGACTATCGTATTGTTAAAAGATGAGTATATATGTGCGATTCCCCATCTCTCAACTTTTCTTTCACTCAAATCTTACCACTCCTAAATAATCATTAACCGCTTTAATAAGCTTAGCATAGCTTAAAGCCTATAACTTTTTTGTTGCTCATCATACTTATATTCTTTACCAAAATTTTTAAAGCTTTATTTAACTTATTACACTAATGTCAATGCAGCCATTATTGCGCCTTTTTCTGCAATTTCAATCTTTTCAGCTCCACAAATTAGTATTACATCGTTTTCTTTAGGCTTAAAAAGCTCGTAAAGCTCCCTTATATCTTTTAACCATTCCTCTGTTTTGCATTCTTCAAATGGTGGAACAAAAAGCTTCCCATTTTTGAATATTAAAGTTGTAACTCCTTTTGCTCCAGTTTTAACAGCAGCATCCCTTTGCTCGATTCCGTATCGAATATGAGAAGCAGCATTCTTTATTAATACTCCAAAATTAAACTCACTAATTGTTAACGAGCTTTTAGGGACTTCTATTTTTTTAACAATTCTTTCTTTTAACTTTTTATAAATTTTTAATCCTTGACTAGTTAATCTACATCCTTTTCTAGAAGTGTTTATGATTTTGAATTTTTTAAGACGTTGAATTAAGGTTCGTGAAGAACTTTCTCCCAATTTTAATTCTTTAGAAAGTTTAATCCTTCCGATATAAGGTTTATTACCAATTATCTCTATAGCCTTTATCACATAGAATTCATTAAAAAAGGGAAGTGGGCCTGGGGCTTTTGGTTTAATTATTTTTTCTAATATATTTTTTAATTCCAACTTAAATCAAATTATTAACTTGTTTTTTTCCAATATAATCTTTAACTATAAGCTTTATCTCTTCAATATTTTTAACTATAATCGCTCCAATTTCAACCATTTCATTAAAAAGCTTTTTAGCAATTCCTTTAGTGAAATCACGAGTTTCAATAGGATTATTGTTAAGAATTATAACTAGTTTCTTCCACTTCAATGCCTGTAAAGCTGCCTCAAGATTCCTTAAATTTCCTATTCCTATTGGAAAATCTGATATAACCACTATATCTGATTTTTTAATCAATTCTAAGTTTTCTTTATAGGCTTCATCGCTTATTGAAGAAAAAGGTGCATCGACTACTGTTGGAATTTTTAAAAGCTCAGCAACCTCTAAATCACTATCAAGCGCATTCAATACTCCTACAGTTAAGTTTACTCCAATATCAAATAACTCTTTCATTAAGCATGTGCCAGTTCCTCCTCCACATATTAAATGAATGTTTAAAGCATATTTTTTATTAGATTCTTTATACGTTTTAAATGGAATTATGAATAATGAATTCGTTATAGGATGCTTTTTTGGAATAACCTGAACTTTAAAAACTTTAAATATGTTTTCTGCTGTTAAAACTTCTTCAGGCTTTCCTATAGAAACTATTTTTCCTTTATCTAAAAGTATTAGCTTTTTGCAATAATTGGCAGCCAAATTAAAATCATGAATAGCCATCATTATTAAAAGATCTATTTTCAAGGATAGCTCTTTTAATAACTCCATTATTTCTAATTGATTGTTTATATCTAAATGCAAAGTTGGCTCATCTAGCAACAATACTTTTGGCATTTGAGCTAAAGCTCTAGCTAAGATTATTTTTTGACGCTCTCCTCCACTTAATTCGCTTATCAATCTATTAGCAAGATGCCAAGTACCAGTAATTTCCATTGCTTTTTTAGCGATTTCAAAATCTTTACTTCCTTCGAGCTGAAACTTGCTTAAATAAGGATTTCTACCCATTAAGACTATGTCTAAAGCTGTAAAGTTAAAGCTAATTGACTGTTCTTGCCTAACCATTCCTAATTCTTTAGCTATTTCTTTTTCACTCATAGAATGCACATACTTGTTATCGATAAAAACTGCGCCTTTATAAGGCTTTAAGATTCCGCTTATTGTTTTAAGCAAAGTAGTTTTTCCTGCACCATTAGGGCCTATTATTCCAGCAATCTCTCCTTTTTCAAAAGAAAAACTAATGTTCTCAAGAATTTTACTTGAGCCATAATAAAAATCGATTCCTAATACTTTTAGCTTAACCAAGTTTTCACCATACTACATAACATAGCTTCCTTTCTTTTTTCTAAGTAAGTATATGAAAAAAGGTCCTCCAGAAAGAGCAGTTATTATACCAACTGGTAATTCTGCAGGTAGCATAGCTATCCTTGCTAAAGAATCACATACCATTAAAAAAATTCCTCCAACTAGCATTGAAGTGGGAATCAAAATTCTATGATCAGGCCCAATCAATATTCTTGCTATATGAGGTACTATTAAACCTACAAAGCCTATGATTCCGCTTAAAGAAACTGAGATTGCTGTGATCAATGAAGCAAATACAATTAAGATTTTTTTGGTTTTTTCTACGCTAACTCCTAAATGTTTTGCTTCTTCTTCTCCAAGTAGCATTAAATTAAGATCCCTAGCAAAAGCACATATTACGATTTCGCTTAGAAAAATTAAAGGAAAGGATAGCAATATATCGTTCCATTCTACATAAGAAAAGCCTCCCATAAGCCAAAAAACTAAAGGATGAAGTTCTGCTCCAGCTATTACTTCCAGCATAGCAACTATTGAAGAAAAGAATATGCTAACTGCTATTCCTGAAAGAAGTAATGTTGTTATCGGTATGGTTGAGCCAACTTTGCTTATATTGTAAGTTATAAAAAGCGCTAATAGGGATCCAAAAAAAGCCATCGCTGGAATTGTATAATAACCAAGAATTCCTATCCCAGCTTTAAGCACTATAGCTAAAGCAGCTCCTAAAGCAGCTCCAGAGGAAACTCCTATTATGAAAGGATCAGCCATAGGATTTCTAAATATTCCTTGAAAAACAACACCTGCTGAAGCTAAGCTTAAGCCTACTAAAAAGCTTGCTAAAACTCTAGGAAATCTTATTCCTAGAATTATTGTTTTCTCAAGCTCAGAAAAGCTTTTAATAGGAATTAGTTTGTTCAGTAAAGGCATCTCGCTAATGAATATTTCAACTATATGTCTTAAAGGGATTTTCATAAAGCCTACATTTAACGAGATAATAAAAAATCCTAGGCTTAGCAGTATTAGTATTATTAAGACTTTTTTCCATTTAGCATAACGTTTTAAATAAGCTTCAATTTCCATGTTATTTTCTAACCAGCTTAAGGATTGGGTTCAATGTTAGTAAAATTAAAGTTGCTGAAGTAACTATTGTAGCCAATACTAAAATTGATGCCCCAAATCCAACTATTATTGAGGAATTTAAAATTTCACCAATTGATATGATAATCAAAGATGCTATCAAAACTGCAATTATAGGCTTAAGTTTCAATTTCTTAGCTATTCCATTTTTAAGCTTATTAACCATTATCAAAACTGGTGAGCAATAAACAATGCCTATCAAACTGCTAGTTACTATTCCGCTAGCGATTATTGCAAATTCTTTGTTTAGCCAATTCAATATGCTATAGAACAATTCAGCAACCTCAAGCATGAATATTAATGGATAAAGAACTAACTTTGTAATTGTTCTTATGCCTTCATTTATCGTTAAAAATTCAGCAACATAGGGACTGAATGAATAATAGAACTTATTGAAAATGCTCATGAATGAGTTGCCAGCAAAAGTTGACATAACTAAAGTATCTCTAAAATTCCTTAATGAATTTATTTTATGGAAAAGCTCTGATCCATAAGTTGCAGTTATTATTAAACATGAACTAAAAACAGCAATAAGAGTTTTATTCGATGTAAGCGAAATCCTTAATGGATTTGTTTTTCCAATGCCTCTCCATCCAGCAAAAGCATACTTAATTGGGCCCTTCGTAACTGTTAAGTTCATAAGTTGAATCGTATAATCGCCTTGATCTAGCATAATGGCTATTTTACCATTTGAATCAGTAGCATAAATTTCTCCATTTATACTAAACAAAATGTTCAAGAAAGCCGGATCAGTTTCTATTTTAAGCTCTATAGGCTTAGTTTCAACGAACAATTCAGGATTTATAATTTTAGCAAGCTGCTCTAAGCCTTCAACTATTCTCGGTCCAGGCCTATAAACAATATCTTCATTGATTTCACATATCCTATCGTTTTTTACAGCTTCTATGCTATCCCATCCAGGTCTTTGCTTTATTTCAGATTTTCCAAGTCCTCCCATGTAACCAAGCGGGATTATAATAACTTCTGGATTTCTTTCAATAACTGCTTCAGAACTAATTAAAGGATATGGAGAATTAGCATCTGAGAATATGTTCTCTCCACCAGCCATTTCTATCAATTCATGAATCCATGTTCCCGGACCTATTGATGCTAAAGGATCATACCATAATTCAAAATAAACCCTAGGCTTATGCGCTATATTCTTCACTTTATTTATAACATAATCAATTCTTTGATTCAATTCATTAGCTAGTTTTTCTGCTTCCACTTCTTTACCAGTGGCTCTTCCTACTAAGATTATATTTTGAATTATTTGAGAAACACTTTTCGGGTCTAAGCCAATAACAGTAAATCCATTTTTCTCTAACGTATCAACTACTTTTCCTTGTAAACCTTGACTTTCCGCTATTACTAAATCTGGATTTAAATCTATTATTATTTCAACGTTAGGGTCTGCATATCCTCCTATTATAGTAATTTCTCCAGAATTAACTTTTTCAATAACCTCAGGAGGATAATTACAATATCGAGTTACTCCTACAACTTTATCGCCCAATCCTAAAGCAAATAAAATTTCAGTATTTCCAGGAGCTAACGAAACTATTCTTTCAGGCATATGGCTTATAGTGATATTTCTTCCAAAATTATCTATTACCCATAACGGAAAACTTTGATTTTCTTCCGCTTTAACTTGAATTAAAGAATTCTGGATTACTAAAATATGCAGAATTGTTGTTATCAAAAAAAGCGAAAGAACAAATTTTTTAATATAAGGCATGGTTTCGTCAACCTGGATAGATTATCCAAGTAAATATTAAATGTGCTTCTATATAAAAGTTTTTTGGTTAATGTTTCTATGTATGAAAGTATTACGCTATATTTAGAATAATAATCTAGGCTCTTTAAAAAGCTTCACTCATTAAAGTTCTCTTACCACTCATATCTAATTTATGCATGAAAAAGATTTTTTCATACTTTTGTATAAAGCTCTATTCCATGCTTCAAACATTCTTCTTTAGCCTTATCTTCAGCGTATAGCGTAACAATCATTAATTTATCTGGTTTTTTCCACTAATGCTTTCATAAGCATTAGCTTTTCTTTTAAAAGCATATAAATCTGAAGGCTTTACATGCGAAGAAATTTTTATTAAGATTGTTCTTTTATCATGAATAGCCATATCCAATTCAATAATGCTTGGATAACCATAAACAATTTCAGATTTATCATAATGGCTCCAATGCTCTACTTTAAGCTTGAGTTCTTTTTCTAATAAGCTTTTTAATCCTTCTCTAAAGGCTTTTTCGCTTAATAAACCCCATCTTGCTCCTAAAACAGACATATGCATATCCATAAGCTCAAAACCTTTATTCATGTCTTCTCTAAGCTTAGCTAATTCTTCACTATGCTTGATTAAGATTTATTCACGTCTATCAAGCCTTTTAAGAATTTCCTCTAAAACTATTAACCCTGCTACTGCTTATCTAAATTCCAGGTTTTCTTTTAAAAGGCTTAAAATCTCATTCTTTAGCTTAGTACTCATTTTTAAGCTCTTAAAATTAAGCATAGGGTTCAATAAAAATATCAGGCATTAATGAGCCCCCACATATTTTGCAATAGTTTTTATCTAAAGGAATACCCCCACCACAATTTGGACACGCTTTTTCTCCTTCTTTTGGCCTTGGTATTTCACCAACAGTTTCAAGATATATCTTAAAATAGTAAGCCTGTTCTTGAGTTTTAAGATTAACCATTTTAGATAGCCTGATAAACTCTTTTAATGGAAGCTTAAGCATTTTGCTTAACGCTATGCTTCCACTTCCTACTTCTATTGGGTGTTTATCTCTCCAGACTACTTCTATTGGTAAAAGTTTTTCAAAAGCTTTACGTAAAATATACTTGCCATAAATTGTTCCATTATATTTTGATATTTTAATCTTAGCAGGAATTTCAAGAGCTAAATCTACAATTCTATTATCCATAAATGGTTGTAAAACTTTTAATCCTAAGCTTTCACCTATAATTTTGCTTGCAAAAAACCATTTTTTAACAACTTTTTTTATCCATTCATCAACTTCTTTTAATTTAAGCTTAAATAAAAAAGGGTATCCCGCAAAAAGTTCATCTCCTCCATCTCCAGTAATTACTGACTTCATGCCAATATCCTTTAAAAATTTCATTCCAATGTATATCACTAAATCATTCCTAACTTCTATTGGATCAAAACTTTTAATTGTTTTAATTACATAAGTTGCTGCTTCAATTGCTTCTTCAAGATTAAAAAGCTTCACTTCATTTTTAAGGTTAAATTGCTTAGCTATAAGCTTTGCGTAATCAATATCAGGCGCATTTCCATAAGCAAATCCTACAGTTAAGGCGATGGGTTTAAAAAATTTACTAGAAATACATGCTATAATAGAGGTATCTAAACCACCTGAAAGCATAATAGAATCAGCAACATAGTCTTGAATAACTTCATAAAAAACTTTTAAAATTTTATTTTTATAACTTTTTTTCAAGATTGTTTCTATTTTTATAAAATTATCTTCATGAAATTTATAAAACTTATTCCTATACAAATTATGTTATGCCGAAGAATGGTTTAAAAAATTTGAGTACCCTCAATTAAAGTTTTATTAAAAGCTT
>JAVZFM010000001.1:0-35354 GCA_038872815.1 Bathyarchaeia archaeon | reverse complement strand
AACTTGCAAATTCTATTAAATGGTCGATATCGAGTAATCCTAATCCTAAAAGAGCAGATATACCAATAAAAGCGAAGGCAACTCTAAATCTCCAAAATAGGAGGGAACTACTAATCAACATTATAAATATCAACAATGAGGCTATTTGAGAATAGCTTAGTCCTATAAAACTTGTAAAAATATATACGAATAGCGTTATCGATAAAAACATTACTAGCTTTTTCTTCAAATCACTCAACTCGTTTTTTATTTATAAACCCTCTAGTAATAAAAGTTTTTAATTTATGCTTCAAAATTTTTCATGGCTTATAGCGTTTGTAACTTGTTTTTATTTTAATTTTAAACTTATTCTTTAAAGCATATCAAGAAAATATTTTATGGTCTTCATATTTAAGACTTTCTACGATTTATGAATGATCAAGAAATATAAGTTGGCTTGGATTAAGTGTAAAAGCTTAAAAAATACCAATAAAATTATAATAAGTGAGCGAAAGTATATGCATAAGCTAAGAGTTTGCTTGTTAATACTATTAATGTTTATCATGGCTATCAATGATGCTTTAATTCCTATTCTTACTTTGCCAATAATTAAGTATGTGAAGCTTTATGCTAGATCAAGCCAAAAAGAAATTTTCGATGGGAAAACATTAAGCCTAAGCCTTATAGTCGAAAACGTTAAAGAAACTGATGCTAGAGTTGAAAGTATATTCACACTAGATCCACCTTTAGGCTTTCAGCTTAAAGTTTATGGAAGCATATTCTATAGAATATGGCTTAGCGCTGATAGAATGGTCAATGGTACTTTAAAAATTTCATTGTATGAGTTAACTTCTACGAATAAAACTAGAGAGGTTGTGCCTTCAATGAATGCTTTTATTTTTCTTAGCCCTAGTATCAAAGACTATAACCTTGGAATAGGAGTTGCCAATCATACTTTCTTAAAAGGCTCACGTATACAGCTTTCAATTCAATTCATTCCATCAAATCCTTTAATTCCTATTCGATTGTATTGGAATAGTTTAAAAACTCCAACTCAAGTTAGTATTCCATGTGTAGACCATGTAAGCATGAATTTACAAACTTTAAGCATAGATGGTAAAGCCTTATCAATTTTTCAAATAAAAGAAAGCTCTATACCTATAAAAGTTCTATTGAATGTCTCTGATCCTTTTGGTATAAGCGATATAACATTACCAAAAATTAAAATTTTAAACGCTGAGACCCAAGAACTCATATATGAGAATAGCATGAGAATGGATATTCAAGCTTCTAAGCAATATAGTGGAATTTATACATACGAGATTTTTTTACCTAAAGGAACTTATGAAATAAAAACTGAAACCCAAGATCTTTCAAAAAATAAGTATGAAGGATATTTAAAGTTTTGGATAGCCCCTTTCTACAAGTTTTTAATAAAGCTTATCGATGATTTTAAAGAACCTATATCCAATGTAGAGATTACAATCTTGAAAAATTCAAACATTGTATGGCTTGGAAAATCTAATCAAACTGGATTCATTAATGCATTTTTGCCTTCTAGTGAAATCTATGGAAACTATGATATAACAGTTAATTGGAAAGAATGGAACTCAACAATAATGAACGATATTTCTGTTATGAGTGATATGCAAGTTGAAGTAATGTTACCTGTTTATAATCCAAGCTTTCAATTAAGCATTTATGGGCTTTTATTTCCAGGAATAAATGTTGAGCTTATGAAAGACGATAAAGTTATAGCAAGTGGTTTAACTGATTTAAGAGGTATAGTGAAGTTTAAACAAATCCCAATTGGAGATTATAAGCTTGTTGGGTCATATTTTATATTAAGCTTTATAAATGATGTTAGTATAAACAACTCTGAGCTTAAACAAGTAAAGCTTCAAGCAAAGTTTGAAGAACATTATGGATACGTTTTAATATTTATCTTAGCATTAACAATTTTTGCTTTCATTACAAAAAAGAAAAGAAAAGTTTATAGGCATTCTTATGAATTCATAAAAGCCTTAATGGGTGGAGACATTCCAAAAGCTAGTTCTATAGCCATAATCGGAAACTCAGGTTCAGGAAAAACTGTTTTATTACAAACATTGCTTTATGATGGGTTAAAAAATGGAAATACTTGTGTTTTTATAACTAATGTTGAGTTTCCATTTAAAATAATAGAAAGTATGAAAAAGTTAGGAATGGATGTAAAAGAATTCTATGAAAGTAATAAACTTATTTTTATAGATTCTTACTCTAGCATAGCTGGAAAACCCTCTAGCGAAAAATATTACGTTAGCTCATTAAGTGATTTAACAACTCTTGGAATTAAGATATCAAGTTGTTTGAATGAATCAAAAGGAGAAGTTGATGTTTTCTTAGATTCTTTTACTCCTATGCTTTCAGCTTTAAAGCTTGAGCAAATACTTTCATTTATTCATTCAGTAGGAGCTAAAATAAAAGGAAACTATGGAAGGTTTTATTATACTTTAGGCACTAGCCTTGATAAAGAAGCAATCACTAAAATAGAGGAAACATCTGATTGCGTAATAGAAACACTTCTTCTAGAAGAAAGGGGGAAAATGAAAAGAATACTTAGAATTAAAAAAATAAGAGGAGAAAGATTTATTGAAAAATGGATAGAATTTTCAATAGAAGATAAAGGAATAGTATTTTATTCAAGCAAGCCTATTGATAAGCTTTATGAGCTTTAACTAATGCTCTATTTCATAAACATAAATACATGGTACACCATAATCATGCTCCCATCCTATATCGGCATAAACAAGCTTAAACTCAACATTGATTATCCTATAAGTTTCTTTATTTTCTAAAAATCTAAAAATATTCCAAGTATTTGAATACGAGTTTTTAAACCATACTATATAGCGAATATCATTATTTATCAAGTAGGATTCTATTGAAGGCTCATTTAAATATTTCAATTCATTCAATACATGAACGCTGCTAATAAATAAATTAGGGTTTAAATCGCTATAGTAAATCGTTGTAGGGCTATCACAAATTATTTTTCCTCCAGAATAATTTTCCTTAAGCCATTTTCCAGCTCTAATTTCTGGATGTAAAGTATAGCTTTTCTTATTGAAAACCCATATTTGATTCATTAAAGGAGCTATAGTTAGCATCAATAGTCCAATTCATATTAAAAGCTTTTTTTTCAATTTTAATTTATAAAAATTTTTTTCACAATTTGAGGCAGGTGCCGCTAGAATAGCCATAAAAGGCAATAACGCTACTATGAACCTTTCTTCGCCCAGATTCATGTTCAAGAAATACTCTAAGCTTCTATAAAAGAGAAAAATCATCATAATTGAAAACAAAGTTTTAACAAGCTTGTTCTTTTCCCTTATAGCCATTATTATTGAAATCATAAAAATACCAAAACTCATTCTTAGAATTAAATCATAATAATGAAAAATATCCCAATAGTTTTTTGTCTTTCCTATTGCCCAAGAAACCGCTACTTCATTCATTCTTGTTTGTAAAAAAGCCCATTCAAAAGGATTTCCAGTATTTATAAAGCTCCAAAAAGACCAAGAAAAGAATACAAGCATTCCTAAGCTTAAAAAAGTTAAAAGGCTTAAGCCTTTTAACTTTTTTTCATACAAGCCTATAATGAAAATCAATCCAAAAAAAAGCCAATTCTCATACCTTACTAACATGCCTAAAGCTGAAATTAAGGCACAATGTATTGGTTTTTCTTTAAAATAGTAATAAAGGCTTGCTAAAACAAGCATGATCGATAAAGATTCAGTAAGAGCTAAAGAGTTTATGGCTATAAACCAAGGTTGAAAAGCAAGTATTAAAGAAGCTAAAATTCCTAACCAATTCTTTTTATATATTATTTTTGATATTTCAAAAACAAGGATACAACTAATGCTCCCAGAAAAAATACTTATAAAATGAGGAATAGTTAAATCTGTTAGGCCTGTTAACTTCATTAAAAAAGCGCTCAAATAATGATATAAAGGAAGCCAAACTAAGTTCATAGTTTTTGGTTTAAAGTCCGTATAATAAAAATTGTTTTCCATTGTTAATCTACTTATAAGCCAATGATGATAAGAATCTCCATACCAATCATAGTTTAAAGAAAACAAATGCCAAACTCTTAAGCTAAATGCTAAAAAGAATAATAAAACTTTAAGGCTTAAAGAATTTAAAGAGTTTTTCATGCTTTTCACTTAAGAATTTTCTAATACGTATAATTTACATTTAAGGTTTTAACCGATATTTGAATTTAAAGCATAGCATACTTTAAATGGTAGAATAGAATAACTGTAAAACATTTTCTTAAATTGATATAAAATGTTTTAAAAATGATGAAAAAAGAAGGCCTACTCCTGAAACTAAAACAATAGTTGCACCAGAAGGTAAATCAAATATATAAGATAGATATAAACCAGTTACAGTTAAAATAATTCCAATAAATGTTGAAAGCACCATTAATTTTTTAATGTTATAGGTAAATTGCTTGCTTATTGCTGCTGGGATTGTCAGTAATGCTATAACAAGAATTGCACCAACAACTCTTATTAAAATCACAACACTTAAAGCAACTAAACATATAAGCATAAAATAAAAACTTTTTGTTGAAATTCCAACAACTTCTGAGAACTCTTCATCAAATGAAATTGCTAAAAGCTCTTTATAGAATAGAATAACTGTAAAGATTATAATTATATTTAAGATAAGCATTATAATTAAATCAAACAAAGATACTGTAAGAATTGATCCAAATAGATAGCTGAATAAATCGGGAGCATAACCTGGACTTATAGTAATGAAAATAATTCCTAATGCCATACCTAATGCCCATAATATCCCTATAGCCGTATCTTCGCTAATTTTTGTTTTTTTACTAACAGTTCCAATACTAAGTGCAACCAATATACTAAATGGAATAGCAGCAAGGATGGGATTTATTCTAAGCAAATATCCTAGACCAATTCCACCAAATGCAGCATGAGAAATTCCACCGCTTATAAACACTATTCTCTTTATAACTATGTATGTGCCTACAATTCCACAAGTTAGACTTACTAAAAAAGCTGCAATTAAGGCATTTCTCATAAATTCATATTGAAGTATCTCTATCATTTTTATCATGCCTTCCTAGCACTCTATGTGGGATTCCATGAGCTATTAATTCTATTGGACATTGATAAACTTCTTCAAGCTTTTTTAACCCTGCTTCTATTGATCCATGATAAAATAATTTACGATTTAAACAAGCAATTTTTTCAACATAAGCAGAAATAACGCTAATGTCATGGGTTACTAAAACTATTGCCATTTTTTCCTTAAGCTTTAAAAGTAATTCATAGAATGATTTTTGCATTCCAGGATCTATACTTGACATAGGTTCATCAAGCAAAAGCAATTTTGGTTCTCTTACAATTGCTCTTGCTACAAAAACTCTTTGTAACTGTCCACCTGATAGCTTTCCAATTTGTCTATCTTTGAATTCAAGCATGTCTACAGTTTTTAGGGCATTAAAAGTTGCTTCTTTATCTTCTTTAGAATAATTTTTAAATACTCCTCCATACCTGCCCATAAGAATTACATCAAAAACACTTATCGGGAAATCTCTATCGAAGAAAGTATATTGAGGCACATAACCAATTAATTTTCTTGCTTTTTGAGGCTCTTCTCCAAAAACTTTTACATCTCCTTTATTAGGATTAATTAGTCCAAGGATAACTTTTAGTAATGTAGTCTTTCCACCACCATTTGGGCCTATAATAGCAAGGAAATCATTTTGTTCTATAGAAAGGCTTATATTTTCAAGAATAGGCATTCCATCAAAGCAAACTTCTACATTCCTTAAACTAACGATTTCTTTACTCAAATCTAAACCTCTGTAAAAGTTTTAGCAATTTTTCGCATATTTTCTAAATAGTTCTTTTCTAAAGGGCTTATCAAAACAACTTTCCCATTAATTTCTTTAGCTATAACCTCTGCTGCTTTTGTATCAAACTCTGGTGATGCAAAAATTACCGTTATGTTATTTTCTTTTGCTTGTTTTATTAAATCAGCAATTTCTTGTGGAGTTGGTTCCTTACCTTCCTTTTCAATTGACATCTGCTCTAATCCATAATCTTTACAAAAGTATGCCCATGCTGGATGATAAACCAAGATTTTTCTAATCTTTTTTCCAGAGAGTATTTGAGCAATTTCATTATCTAATTCATTCAATTCTTGTAAATATTTTTCTTTATTTCTTTTATAGTATTCTTGGTCAGTAGGGCCAATTTGAATTAGGCCTTGATATATGTTTTCAACCATTATCTTTACGTTTTTAGGAGAAAGCCAAATATGTGGATCAACTCCATAAAGCTCATCTTCTGCTTTTATAAGATCTATTCCTTTTGAACAATCAACAATTAACATCTCTTTATTAATAGATAGTATTTTGTCCATCCATGCTAGCTCGAATTCAATTCCAGAACCCAATTTAGCGTACATTTTTGCCATACTAACCTCTTTTAATTGAGAAGGTGTTGGCTCATAAGTATGAGGGTCTGCTCCTGGAGGGACCATTATGGTTACTTTTACTTTATTGCCGCCAATTCTTTCCACAAATTCAGCCTGAGGGGGTATGGTCACAACTACTCCTACCTGTTTGTTGGCGATTCTTTCTGTTTGCGGAATTGGAAGAATAAAGCATAAATCAATTAAACAAATAATGACAAAAATTGCAACAAAAAAGGGCAATATTTTTTTTACTATTTTTTTCACCTCTATTCAATATATGATGATTATTAATATTTAAATTTTTTCTTAATAACTTTTATAGCAATATTTATAAATAAGTTAATAATTATTCTACAATCATGGCAAAAATCATTAGTGTATCTTTGAACGAGGAAATACTTAAAGAAATAGACGAAGTAAAAAAAGAGCTTGGTTTTTCTGGAAGGTCAGAAGTAATTAGAGCAGGAGCAAGGATGCTTATAGCAGATAATAAAGAAAGAGAAAAATTAGTTGGTAAGCTAAATCCAATCCTTTTGTTAATCCATAGCCAAAAAGCAGAAGATATAGTTACAAAAATAAAGCATGAATTTGAAGATATTACTAAAACACAAATCCATAGCCACTTAAAAGAAGATAAATGCCTTGAAATTTTTATTTTAGATGGTGATGCTGAAAGAATAAAACAGTTTGCCAATTTATTCCAAACAAGTAGAAAAATAGAGTATGTTAAATTAATTGTTCCATAATTATATGATTTAGCAAATCCTTTAATTCATCCATAAATAGTTTTATACTTGAGTTTACATAAAATAAGATATTTATGGAAAGCATAATGGATTTAAGTGTGAATGAATTAAGAACTACTCCTATAAAAGTTGATCCTCTTACTCCTGTTTCAAAGGCCATTAGTATCCTTAAGGAATTAAATGCTTACGAGCTTTTCGTAGAAAAACTTGGAAAAATAGGAATAGTTACTGTTAGAGATCTATTAAGCGTTAAAGATATTTCAAAAACAAAAGTTTCTTCAATTATGAATTTTGTTCCAAAGCTTCAACCTACTACAAGTCTTAATGTAGCAGCTAAAATAATGATGGATTATAGGATTAAAGCTTTACCAATATTAGAAAACAATAAATTGATAGGCCAAATAACGATTTTAAGCATACTTAAAGCTATTGAAGATAAAATCCCAAAAACAATAAAACTAAGTAGTATAATGACAAAGAATCCAATAACTTTAAAAGAAAATGATTCCATTGCTAAAGCAAGAAGAATGATGATCGATAAAAAAATAGATCATTTACCGATAACATTTAATGGTAAAGTCCTTGGAGTTTTAACATCAAGCGATATAGTCTTTATAATGGTTAAACCTGAAAAACTTGGAAAGGAAACGATAATTCCAGAAATAAAAAGCATAATGGATTTTCCAGCCAAAGAGTTTATGGATAAAAATCCATTAATGGAAAGTCTGAATGAAAGCATTTCAAGCATACTCAAAAGGATGATTAAAAAAAAGAAAACTTATTGCCTAATAAATCTTTGGGAAGAATTACAAGGAATAATTACTTATAGAGATTATATGAAGACTTTACCAAAAGTAAGCGATTCTAATGAATTGCCAATCTATATAATAGGGCTTCCAGAAGATCCTTTTGAAGCTGAAGTAGCAAAAATGAAGTTTATAAGAATTATTAAATTTTTTAGAAAAAGTTTTCTTAAAATCATTGAGGCAAAATCCAACATAAAAACTTCTCCAAAAAATGAAAAAAAAGGAAGAAAAAGATATGAAGTAGATGTATTCATAAAAACTCCTAAAAAAACGTTTACTTATTCAGATTTTGGCTGGGAGCTTTCAAGCATTTATGATTCTATTTTAGACAAAATAAAAAAGATTGTTTCTCAAAAACGTTCTAAAAGGATTTTAAAGAAAAAATTTGAATATTAAGTTGGAGATTTTTCATGAGTACAAAACCAAACTTATATTGGGGTTTTATAAAGGATCCACTTTATGGCTATATACGTATAACAGATTTTGAAAAAAAGCTTATAGATACATGGCCATTTCAAAGATTAAGAAGAATACGTCAGCTTTCAGGAGCAGAGTACGTCTATCCAGCAGCTAACCATACACGCTTCGAGCATTCGCTTGGAACGATGTTTTTAGCAAAAACACTTACTGAAAGTTTACAAAATAAGCTTAGTTTAAAAGAAATAGATGAAATAAGAATAGCTTCATTGCTACATGATGTAGGTCACGCTCCTTTTTCTCATCTTTTTGAACCAATTTTAATAAAGTATTTAAATAAAAACCATGAAGATATGACTTTATGGATAATTACAAAATCTGAGTTAGCAGATGTTTTAAAAAGTGAAGGTTTTGATCCTGAAAGAATTGGGAAGCTTGCAATAGGAAAGCTTAAAGATCCTTCTAAGAAGTTTCTTGATCAAATAATGAGAAGCTCAGTCGATGTTGATAAAATGGATTTTGTTTCAAGAGATTCATACCATACAGGAGCAGGTTATGGGCAAATAGATATTTTTAGAATTATATATACAATGGATATACTTAACGATAATTTAGCCATAGACTTAACAGCTATACCAACTTTAGAAACTTTTTTGTTAGCAAGGCTTGAATCTTTTAGAACCATTTATTTCCATAGAGCTTCAAGAGCTGTACAAATAATGCTCCTTAAAGCTTTAGAGGGGGCTAAAGATGAATTGGGCTTAACAGGCTTTAAAACTCCAGAAGATTATCTTTCACTTAACGATTATGTAGTTTGGGCCATACTAAATCAATGCCAAAGTTCAAAAAAAATAATAAACGATATTGAAAGGAGAAGACTTTTAAAATGTGCTTATGAAAAAACTTTTTTCATTAAAGATGAATTGATTTCAAGCATTCTTATAAATGAAAGTGTTAGAAAAAGCATTGAAGAAGAAATAGCCTCTATGGCAAAAGTTAGTGTAGATGACGTATACATAGATGCTCCATCTTTACCTTCTGTTCCTTATCATTATGCAGTAGAAATAGAACCAATGGAAATTCCAATTTTTAAGAAAACAAAGGTTGGAGAAAAAATTCCTTTAAAGCTAGCTGAGCTCTCAAGAATAATCGATGTAATGAAAGTTTTTATGAATATAGTCCGTGTATACACTAAAGAGGAATATCGTGAAGCTGTTTTAAAAGCAAGTGAGAGAGTACTTGGAAAAGCTCCACCTGTTAGAGAAATTTCTTATTAGTTTACTTAGAATTTTTTAAAAAATCTTCAAGCAATTTCATGAATATCTTGAAAGCTTCATTTTCTTGTAAGCTTGAATAAATAGATACTATTCCAATTTTATTGAATGAATGAGCTATTCTTTCAGCTAATATCCTACTTGCCATTAAAAACTTTCCTCCAAGAATAACAGACGATCTAGGCATGCTAAACGCATCTATCTTAGGCAAAGCAATAGCTAATGTTCCAAGCCTTATGCTATTTTCATAAAAAAATGCAATAATCGCATTTTCTAGTTTTAAAAAGCTTAAACGATAAGCTACTCCATTTTTTATTAATTCTTTTTCTTTAAACTCCAATTACAATCTCCATAAGCTATTTTTTGTAAGCGCTTTATAAACTAAGCGAATAAAACAAGTCATCGAAAGAATTTTAAAATTGTTTAATGAAAAGAGTAAGTATAAGCCTATTAAAATCTAAAACCAATGATTGTAGAAAGCGAAATGTCTTCATGAATCCAATAATTTTTATATGAGTTCAATTATAAAATCTTTAAGGAAAGGAAAATGCCTTTTAAAAGAATATTTGTTGGGAGAATAAAGTTTAAGTATTTTGGACGAGTTGGCAAAATTAAGGTAGTAAAGCATGGCAGTAAGGTTAAAGTTAAGGATAAGAATAGTGGACAATAAGTTCATCGATACTGTTGCATTGTTGAATAGCGGTTATGAAGCTCCAACACCACAACTTTTAGTACCAATAAACATTGCAAGATCTTTAGGGCTATGGCCTCCTGAAGAAGCAAGCGAAATAACTTTAGAGAGTGCAGGAGGACCATTAAGAGTTTGGTATTATCCTAGAAAAGCTTATACAAAAATAATAACTGAAGATTTAGAATCTAAAGAAGTATTAGTGGATATAGTGGTATCTCCATTAGCTGATGAAGCATTAATTAACGATATGTTAGCAGAAGAATTGGAAATAGCTGTAGAATCTTTTGGTAAAGGATTATGGAGATTTAGATGGGAGCCAAAAGAAAAAACCAGAGCTTCAGAAAAAAGGGCTTAAAAATGATCTTTCATCGTTTGAACATTTATGAAGCTAACATATTCATATATTTAAGGAGTTGATCGAGTTAAAAATAATTTCAATTAATTATTTTTAAATAATTGTTTTCCTCTAGTTATTAATGCATAAGCAGCTGCAACAGCTCTTTCAGGTGTTGGATATACAGGAATTCCTTTTTTTTCAAGAATTTTTGATAATCTTATTGTGTACGGTCCTCCGGAACTACAACATACAATAGGTTTTCCATATTTTTGGAATTTTGGGATTATTTCAATTATATTTTCATCAAGAGGAGCATCTTGAAAAACAAAGAATGGCATGATAAGGTCCACATTGGGGTCTTCAAGCAATATTTCCATTGAGATGCTATAATCGTTTGAGGTTGCGCTTCCAGTTAAATCAACTGGATTTCCAATAATACAATAAGTTGGAAGTTTATCTTTAAGTTTCTTTTTAGTTTCTTCATTATCAATTATGGCTTGTTCTAAGCTAAATGAAGATTTAAATTCTAGAGTCAATTTCCCATAAATGATTTCCAGATGTTATATGAAGCATACTCATTAATGCCTTTTCGATACATGATTGTTCATCTACCATTTTAGAATCAGTGCAAATCCATGAAAGCGAGGGTACACTATAGTACTTAGCTAATAAGTCCCTGCCACAGCAAAATTCAGACTCAGGAGAGTTCGATAATGGCATAATAGTTTTAAAATCTAAAGTATTAGTAAATCCTATAAAATAAACGCACAATCTACTTGGAGCATTTGATTTAAGACTATTTCACTAAGCACTTCTGAATTGCATAATGTCCCATTAAGAGTTACTGGAGATGTAGCACCTCTCGTAGGTTCGCTTTCAACATTAACTGGCAGATCATACTTGAAATTCAACAGTATCCCAGCATAAAGGCAACATAACCAACACTTAAAAATTGGTTTTTTCTAAGCTCTTCTTCATTACTAACAATAGGCATTCTCTTAGCAATAGTAGATAACATATTCTATTGTCCTTAAAAGAGCTGTTATGCCTATTCTATTTCATTTTTTAGTTCCTTAAGCTTTAAAGCTTTTTACCCACATAATATTTTTAAATTGCTAAAATGGGTGAGGTTAAATTGGAGGTTATAAATATAGATGAAATAGAAGGCAGTTGGATAGGTGATAAAACAAATAATACATACAGGCGGCTAAAGCTTGTGTATACGTCTAAAAACATGAAAGTTCATGTAGGAATTTTTCCCCCGCTTCAAGCAAGCTCAGAACACTCGCATCCAAACTCGGAAGAAATATGTTACATTATAAAAGGAGAAGGTGAAGTTAAATGTAGTGATAAAGTAAGGAAATTTAAGACGAATTATATCGTGTTCATACCTCCAAATGAAATGCATCAATACAAAAATACTAGCGAAAAAGAAGAAATGATCCTTATAGCTTTTTACAGTCCGCCCACAGAGCTCCCAAAAAAGTAAAAAAGGCTTATTTGATTATTTTTAAGCATTGAACTGGACAATATTTAACGCAATATCCACATGCAACACATTTTAAAACTTTTCCATTATCAGGATTAACAAGCATAGCTCCATAAGGACATGCCAATACACATGCTCTACAGCCTATGCATAAATCTTCTTTTAAAATTACAACCCCAGTTTTAGGATTTTTCTCTAAAGCTTTAGTTGGACAAACTTCAACGCATGGAGGATTATCACATTGAATACAAAAAATTGGTTCATCTATTGCAGGCTCAGCTCTAACTACTCTAATCCTAGCTTTTTTAGGATTATTTGCTTTTTCAAATAATAAAGCACATCTTAACTCACATATTCTACATCCAGTACATTTTCCAGGCTCAACTGCTAAACGCAATTTTTAACCCCCTAAACGAGATTTTTCATTTGAACAAACTTTCCATACCCAGGTTTTTGAAACAATTCTCCATCTTTAACTATTATCTCACCACGTACTATAGTAATTATAGGCCAACCTTTTAAAACCATTCCTTCATAAGGGTTCCATCCTACTTTATAATGTAGGCTTTCATTTTTAATTTTTTTCTCCAATTTTCTATCTATAACAACAAAATCAGCATCGCTTACTTCATTCAAGCTACCTTTCGTTGGATAAAGCCCAAAAATTTTTGCAGGATTTAAGCATAAAATCTTGTATAAATCTATAAAGCTTAATCTATTTTTATTAACTCCTTCGCTTATTAAAATTGGGAGCATTGTTTCTATACTTGGGATTCCTCCCCAAGCTTCCCATATGTTAGTCCATCCTTTTTCCTTTTCTTCCATGGTTCCAGGAGCATGCTCAGAAGTCACTATATCAACAAAACCATTTTTTAAGCCTTTCCAAAGAGCTTCTTTATCTTCATTGCCTTTTAATGGAGGGTTCATTTTTAAGTAAGGACCTTTTTTCAATACATCTTCTTTTGTAAAAACTAAATAATGTGGACAAGTTTCAGCAGTAACTTTAATGCCTTCGCTTTTAGCTTTTTTCACTAGATTAACACCTTCATGAGTGGACATATGAGAAATATGCAACCTGGCTTTAGCTTTTTCTGTTGATTTTATAGCCTTTTGAATAGCTATTGCTTCAGCTTCATTAGGCCTAGATTCATTATGGGCTAATGGATCTTTTCTTCCTTTTTCTAAAAGCTTTAAAGTATTGCTTTCTACTATAGATTCATCCTCAGCATGAACATTTATTAAAGCATTAAGACTGGAGGCTTTTAACAATAGCTTGAATAATGTTTCATCGCTTACATAGTAGGGCTTACACATAAAAGTTTTAAAAGATTTAACTCCTAGCTTTACGATTTCTTTCATGTTTTCTAAATTTTTTTCATTCATCATTCCAGCATGGAGTGAAAAGTCTATTAAAGAATTTTTTTCGCCTATCCCGATTTTTTCTTTTATAAGCCTTGAAGAATCTACTGGAGTTTGTAAAACCATTTCAATAACTGTAGTTATTCCTCCAAAAGCGGCTGAAATCGTTCCAGTTTGAAAATCTTCTCGATAAAGATAGGCTTGATCATATAAATGTGCATGAGCATCTATAGGGCTAGGGAGTACTATGTTTCCTTTAACATCGATTATTTCATCAACATTAAAGTTTGGAATAGATTTTTTAATCTTAGATATTTTTCCATTCTCTATTAAGATATCGCATTCTACTATAGCTTCACTTGTGACTATTTTACAATTTTTTAAAACTTTAACTTTCATTAAATCACTTCAAAAAGTTTTTATTTTTCCCGTTTTAATCAATTCCTCTGCAGCATCAAAAAGCTCAAGCCTTTTTAAAGTTTCAAGCTTTGGAATTCCATTTTCCCAACCTCTTAGCAAATAATATTCTTCAAGCATTATTTTTAAATTAGCAACTTGTCCTTTACCAGGGCCTTCAGGCATAGGTTCTTTTATAAACCTATCTGGCAATGTATCGTCTTTTACAGAAATTCCTTCTCTTACATTAAAGCATCTTTCAAGGTTTACTATCCTTTCACCTATTTTTATTAATTCTTCTTTATTGCTAAAAGCAAACTCACCAGTAACCAATGGAAGTACTTTTGCAAAATCCTCTATCCAAAATATAGGAGGCCATCCAACTGTATACCAGCATACTATTAATGAATCCCTTATTGCATAAACGTTTTCGCATGTATAAACAGCTAAAGCTTTATACCTTTCTGAATAAGGATCGCATATTTCTGGAAGCTTATCACTTCCCCATCTTTCTTTTGCAGTTTCTTCATAACCAAGTTGATCAACTGTGACTAAAGATCTTAAATGATCTGCTCCTCTATTGTTTACAGCATGAGTTAAAGCAACTGATCTATGAGTTCTTCCATCTTGGCCTGAAATTTCTAAGCCTTTTACATGCATTGCATACTTTTCTGATCCTTTTCCTATTATACTAGATGCTTTTCTTACTCCTTCAGCAAGTATATTTCCAAAGCCTTCTCTTTTAGCAATTTTATGAATTAATGTTATAAGTGTATCAGCATTTCCCCATGATAAATCGAGCCCATTAGCATCTTCTTTAGTGATTATTCCTTTTTCATAGCATTCCATTGCAAAAGATATGACTTTTCCAGTTGAGATAGTATCTAAGCCATACCTATCGCATAAAAGATTAGCATAAAGCACAGTATTAAAATCATCGACATAGCAATTTGTTCCAAAAGCCATAATAGTTTCATATTCTGGTCCTTCAGTAAAAATGCTTCCATACTTACTTTGCTTTACATAATTTGCTTTTTTACACATAGTATAGCATGAAAAACAAGCTTTAGTAGCTTTCCAATATTTTTCCCTTATAGTTTCAGCGCTTAAAGCTTCAGCATTTGGAAATATTCCTGTATAATGGTTTTTTGTTGGTAATTCTCCTATGCTTTGTTTAGCCATTACCAGTAAAGGAGTTCCATACATATTCATTGCTTGAGCTTGTGGATGAGCTAAAACTCTTTTTCCAGCTTCATTTGCCAGTTCTATAAACTTATCTTGATCCACTACTTCAACAGGCTTACTTCCTTTTACTACTATAGCCTTTAGCTTTTTAGAGCCCATAACAGCTCCCATTCCTGTACGGCCTACAGCCCTATAATAATTTGTTATTATTGAAGCAAACCTTACTAGATTTTCTCCAGCTTGGCCTATACAAGTTATTTGAGCATTTTCTTGAAGGTCTTTAAGGATTATATCGCAAGCTTCATGAACATCCTTTCCCCAAATATGGCTTGCATTTTCTAGCTTAACTTCATCATCGATTATTCTTAAATAAGTAGGTTCTTTAGAAATTCCTTCTATTAAAATAGCATCATAGCCAGCATACTTAAGCTCAGGTCCAAAATGTCCTCCACAATGGGATTCTCCCCATATTCCAGTTAAAGGAGATTTGGCTGCTACCATGAATCTTCCAGCATTTGCCCATAAAGTACCAGTTAAAGGGCCTGTTCCTATGAATAGCTTATTTTCAGCTCCTAAAGGATCTATACCTGGTTTAAGTTCATCGTAAAGAATTCTTATAGCAAATCCAGATCCTCCTATATAATTTCTTGCAAGCTCTTTTTTTAATGGTTGAGTCTTTATTTCTTTTTTGCTTAAGTTTACACGAAGGATTTTTCCAGCATAGCCTTTATAATCGAATTCAATGCTCATAATAGCCTCCTCCTACTGGAGGGAAAATATCTAAAACATCTCCATCTTTTAGTCTTGTTTCAACTCCATCCAATAACCCCATTTTACGTCCATTAACCATTATATGGAAAAATGGCTTAAGGTTCCCATTTTCATCTAATAAATGATTTTTAAATTCATTTCCATATTTTTCTGAAAGGATTTTTAAGACTTCTTTAATGGTTTCTGCATTAACTTTAGTTTCTTTTTCACCAGCTATTTCACGTAAAGAAGTATATAGCTTAACTATTACTTCAGGCATTAAATCACCTTTTATTTAAAAACTTAAAGCCATAGTTGGGCATAAGCTTACGCATAATCCACAGCCATAACATTTTTCTATATCTATGAATGCTTTAGGAGAACGCATTCCTGGTCTTTTCTCAACTTTTATTGCTTCATAAACGCATGGAGTTACGCATAATCCACAGCCTTTACATTTTTCTATATCGATTTTAGGAGGAATGCTTTTTGTTCTTATCGGTTTTTTTGGCAAATGCTTTAAAGCAATTCCTTTAAAATCTTCTATTGAATCGTATTTATGAGATTTCATGTATTCTTCTAATTCAGAAACAAGCCTTCTAAAAATAGAAGGCCCTTCTATGATTGCGCTTGTACAAACTTGAACTGCTGAAGCTCCAGCCATTATATGCTCAACTATGTCGTTTCCGCTTACTATTCCTCCTACGCCTATAACCGGAATCTTTACCGATTTAGCGATTTCTGCTACACATCTTATAGCCAATGGCTTAATTGGTAAGCCTGAAATCCATCCATAGCCATTTTCTCCTCCTAAGTATGGCTTTCCTGTTTCGATATCTATATGCAAGCACGGCCCAAAAGAGTTTATTGCAACTATTCCATCTACTCCTGCTTTTTCAACAGCTTTTGCAAGCGATGAGATTTCTTGTGTATGAGGACTTAGCTTAGCGAATACAGGTATAGAAACCAATTCTTTAAGAGTTTTAGCAACATCAACTATAGGCTTTGGATCTATTCCAACATAATGTGTTGAAAATTCTATAGCATTTACTCCTGCTTTTTCTATTTTTTTAGCCATTCTTCTCATATCGCCAGCCTTATAGCCTAAACTAGCTATTAAAGGCAAGCCTGTAGTTTTGGCTATAGGAATTTCTTTTTCTATCCATTGTTTAAAAGTTATATCTGACCAAAGCTCAACGTTTAACATACCGCTTGTAGCTTTTATAGATGTCTTCGTAAGCTCTATAGGTCTTCCATTTAAGCTCATTCTCATATGAGAGAGGAGCTTTCCTCTATCGATTAAAGCCATGTTAGGTCTAGGAACTTTAGCTGGTGTTACGCTTATAGTCTTAGTTACTAAGCCTCCAGCTCCTCCTTTTGCAACTTTAACTAATGTTTTTCCATCATAGCCCAATGGCCCTGCTGCATTTATGATAGGATTCTTAAACTTTATACCGCATAATTCAACTGAAAGTTCTACCAACGATTAAAAACCTCCAAAACCCAATAAACTATTTTCTTGATTCAATAATATTTTCTCATTTACCATTATTTAACTATTTTTCATAACAGAAGAGAAGTTAAATTGCCATAGCTAAATAGCTTTTTTAATCATTCTCTTTAATCGAAGCTACTATACAATCAAAAGTTTAATAAATGCAAAGTTTTTAATAAATGAAATTCATGATGAATGAATTCTCTTTAATTAAAAAAGTTATAAACACTGCTTTAGGAAAATATCCTGCAGACTTACTTTTAAAAAATTGTAATTTAGTAGATGTTTTTACTAGAGAGATTTTTAAAACGAACATAAGCATAGTTTCAGGAAGAATAGCTAGCATATGTGAAATCGAATATTCCAGTAAAGAAACTTTAGAATGTGATGGTTATTATGCTGTTCCAGGCTTAATAGATGCTCATATCCATTTAGATTCTACTTTGCTTACACCAAGTCAATTAGCTAAAATCATTTTGCCACATGGAACAACAACAGTTCTCATAGATCCTATGGAAATAGCGAACGTACTAGGCTTAAAAGGCATAAGGCTATTGCTTGAAGAAGCTTGGAAAACTCCTCTTAAAACTTTTGTTCAAATATCTTCTAGAGTGCCAACAGCTCCTGGTTTAGAAACAACTGGCGCAACTTTGGGCTTAAAAGAAGTCATGAAAATACTTGAATGGGAAAATACTATTGCTTTAGGCGAGTTAGATCCATCTAAAGTTATTCCTCCAAAAAATGAGCACCTCAAAAAAGTTATTGCTGCAAAAAAGCTTAATAAAATAAGAGTTGGACATGCTGCTGGATTAAGCGGAAAAGAATTAAATGCGTACATTGCAGCTGGGCTTTGCGATGATCATGAATGTGTAAATGCGCAAGAAGCTTTAGAAAGGTTAAGGCTAGGTATGGGAATTGCGATAAGAGAAGGTTCTAGCGAAAGGAACCTTGAAGAGCTTATAAAAGTTGCTGTTGAGTATAGAATAGATTCTAGCAATTTATTCTTTTGTACTGACGATAAACATCCAAACGATATTATTCAAGAAGGACATATAGACTATAATGTAAGAAAAGCAATAAAACTTGGGCTTGATCCTATAAAAGCAATTCAAATAGCCACTATAAATTGCGCTAAACATTTTAGAATCGATGATAAGGTAGGAATTATAGCTCCTGGAAGAATAGCGGATATAATTTTGGTTAAAGATTTAAAAGAATTTAAGCCTGAAATAGTAATTGCAAATGGAGAAATAGTTGCAAAAAATGGAAAATTTTTAAAAGATTTGCCTATGCTTAAATGGCCAAAATGGGCTATGAATACAGTAAAGCTTCGAAGAAGATTAAAGCCTTCAGACTTTGTTTTAAAAAGCAAAAAGCAAGAACAACGTGTTAGAGTAATTCAAATTATAGAAGATCAAATAATAAATAAAGGAACTTATGCAGATTTAAGCGTAAAGAATAATGAAGTACAAGTAGATTTAGAAAACGATATACTAAAAATAGCATGCGTAGAAAGACATAAGCGAACTGGAAGAATTACATTAGCTTTTGTAAAAGGCTTTAACCTAAAAGATGGAGCAATTGGCTCTTCAGTAGCTCATGATCATCATAATATAGTTGTAGTAGGAACAAACAACCTTGATATGGCTGTAGCAGTTAATTCAATAGCTGATATGCATGGAGGGCTTATAGTAGTAAAACAAGGAAAAGTCTTAGAAAAATTAGAACTACCAATTGCAGGTCTTATGAGTACGCTTAATGCTAAGGATGTAATTGAAAGATTGGAAAGCTTAAACAATTCTGTAAAAATGCTTGGATGTAAGTTAAAATCTCCATTCATGACACTTTCATTCATTTCATTGCCTACAGTTCCTGAGCTGGGGCTAACTGATAAAGGATTGATAGATGTAAAAAGCCATCGAATAGTTGATGTAAAAATAGAGTGAGTTCTTTAACATAAGTACTTAATTTTAAAAATGAGTTTAAATAAACTCATTCTATTGGACTATAGCTAAGAAACTTTCATGAAATCCTTTAGGCACTTTCTCTTTTGTATCTTTAATATCATTGAATTAAAATTACAGTGGCTACGATTTGGTTGAAGGTTTGTTTAAAAGGAACTCGATATCATAGCTCTTTTTAACGAAATAAAAATATCGAATCATACGTTTACTCATGTAATGTAACGTAAACTATAAAAAACTACTATATACCTTGATCCTTTAAAAAGCAAGTTTAAAGGAAATTTTCTAAAGCTGTGTTTAATTTTAAGTGGAGTAATCTCAATTCATAGAATTTTTTGAAAATCGCTGTAAAGATAATTACGCTCATACAAGAATATCGTGAGATAAAATCATGGTTTTCATGGGAATTTAAATTTCCTCTTTTCCTCCTTTTATGTCAAATTAAGGATTTTAGGCATTTTTTCTATTTTTAAGGAATAACACTAATAAATTCTTGGAGGAGCCTTAAAATGCTTTATTCATTTCCTAAAAATTTCTGCCTTAAGAGCATATCCTTTTTCCTATGAAAAACATAGTCATATATATGAGAGCCTCACTTTGGTTTATGCTTCATGGTGTATATTTTTGCTTCTGCTGTAACAGCCTAATAAGAGCATCTTTTATAGCTTGGATAAAGAGAGGTCATGTAGCCATATGGAAGTGTTCTATAACAGATGGGTTCAAGAGAAAGAAAAGCTATGTGAAATGTATTCACATATTCCATCATAATAAGGAACAAGCCGCTTTTAGAAAGCTCATCAAAGCTTGAGTATTTAAGGTTCATAGCTATGATGATGAAAGCGATGGGCTTAAGTTAAAGGTAAACAAGTATATACAAAGATTTATATGAAAACTGTACATCATTATTAATTTAGTTTAGCAATTATTTTTGAATTTTATAATGGGGTTTGATTTATGAAGTATGGATGGGCTGGAACTATTTTAAGAGTAAATTTAACCGAGGAAAAAGTATGGAAAACTCCTCTCGAAAAAGATTTAGCTCTTAATTATCTTGGAGGGAGGGGACTGAACGTTAAAATTTTATACGATGAATTAAAACTTAGAATAGATCCTTTAGGTCCAGAAAATATATTAGTGTTTGGTATTGGACCAGTTAATGGAACTTTAGCTCCGGGTTCAAATAGGTATACGGTAAGTGCTTTATCTCCTTTAGGAAACATGCTAGGGGATGGAAATTCTGGTGGTTTTTTTGGCGCTATGCTTAAGTTTGCTGGGTATGATGCAATAGTAATCTATGGAGCAGCGAGAAAGCCTGTTTACTTATGGATAGATGATGAAAGCGTTGAGATAAAAAGTGCAGATCATATATGGGGTAAAACAACATGGGAAACAGATACAATCATTAAAAAAGAAATTGGGGACGAAGATATTGGCATGGTTTACATTGGACAAGCAGGCGAAAATCTTGTTAGATACGCCTGTGTTATGAATGAAAGGGCTAGAGCTGCTGCAAGATGTGGAATAGGAGCTGTTATGGGATCAAAAAAATTAAAGGCAATAGCTGTACGTGGAACCAAAGATGTTTCTGTAGCAAATCCAAAAGCGTTAATAGAAGTTATAAAGAAAAATTATGAAGCTCTTTTACTTGATGAAGGTTATTATAAAGCTTTCTCTATTCAAGGATCCCCATCACTTGTAGATTTATACCAAGATATGGGCGCATTACCTACTAAGAACTTTCAAAGGGGAACTTTTGAGGGGGCATCTAAAATAAGTGGTAATGTTTTCATTTCTGATTATGCTGTTCGTTCTAAAGCATGTTTTAGTTGTCCTTTGCATTGTAGTCATTGGTATAGAGTTGAAAAAGGTCCTTATGCAGGCATAGAAGGCGAGGGGCTTGAATTTGAAACTATTTGTGGCTTTGGATCTAGATGCGGAAATAGCGACTTATCTTCTATTTTAATGGCAAATGAACTTTGTAATAAATATGGATTGGACACTATATCTACTTCATCAACAATAGCATTCGCTATTGAATGTTTTGAAAAAGGATTAATAAGTATTGAAGATACTGGTGGCATCAAGTTAGAGTGGGGCAACCATGAACAAATAATATCTCTAATACATAAAATTGCAAAAAGAGAGGATTTTGGAAACTTTTTAGCTGAAGGAGTAGAAAGAATGGCTAATAGAATAGGAAATGAAGCTAGAAAAATTGCCCCAGTAATTAAGGGCGTAGATATAATAAATGTTGATCCTAGAGGGCCAAAAGCTTGGGCTTTAGGATTTGCTGTTGCAAGTAGGGGCGCGGACCATTTAAGAGCATTTCCGATAGGCGAATTCCATTTTCCTCCAAGTTTAGCTGAAGAAATGTTTAGTACAAAAGAAGCTGTAGATCTAAGGGGTATAAAAGGAAAGGGAAGACTAGTAATATGGCATGAAAATATTCGTGCAATCATTGATTCGTTAGAGATTTGTGTTTATAACTTCGCTCGAACTCCATTAAGTAAAAAAATACTTGAAAATAGTTTTTTATTTCCTAAAGCATTAGCGAAACTTATTAACGCTGTTACTGGCATAACAATTGAGGAAAGTAATCTTTTAAAAATTGGAGAAAGAATAATTAATCTTGAAAGAGTATTTAATGTGATTAGAGGATTTTCAAGGAAGGATGATAATTTACCTGAAAGATTTTTAAAAGAGCCTTTGCCAAATGGACCTTTAAAAGGTGAAGTTGTTAATCTAGAACCAATGTTGGATGAGTATTACAGTGAAAGAGAATGGAATATTGAGACTGGCATCCCTACTAAAGATAAACTTATTGAATTGGGGCTAGAGAATGCAATTGATAAACTAGAAAAATCTTCTATTTATCTGCATTAGTGAGATCATTTAAGGTGAAACTTCATGATATTAAAGTTGTTGGTTGTTAATCCTGAAAAGTGTACTGGCTGTAGGATTTGTGAATTAGTATGTTCCTTACATCATACAAATGTTTTTAACATAAAAAGATCACGTATTTCTATTTTAAAATATGAGGAGGGGCTTGATATCCCAATGTTATGTCAACATTGTGAAACCCCTCTTTGTAAAGAAGCTTGCATAACTGGAGCCATTTATAGAGATGAGAAAACTAACGCTATTATGATTAACGAAAATAAATGTATAGGATGTAAAATATGTATGCTTGTATGTCCATTTGGAGGTATTTCTATAGACATTAAAACAAATAAGATAATAAAATGTGATTTATGCAATGGTGATCCTCAATGTGTTGAGTTCTGCCCGACTAATGCTCTTGAATATGTAAGAGCCGATAAATTTGGAATTTTAAAGAAAAAGGCTGGAGTAGAAAAGCGCTCTAAATATATCAGCCATATACTAGAAAAAAGAACATTATAGATAATGATAAAATTACTCTTTTTCTTCCCTTTGATAAGGAATTGTTAATGCTGCTGGAGATTCAGCTTTTCTTGCTAAGCCCAAAAGAGCTAGTATAGTTAAAGCATAAGGGAGCATTAATAAAAACTGAAAAGGTATGCCTAATTTCATAGCTTGAAGACGGGATTGAAGAGCATCCACACCACCAAATATAAGAGCACCTATAAACGTCTTGTAAGGATTCCATTTACCAAAATAAACTATCGCAATGGCTATAAATCCTCTTCCTAAAGTCATGTTATCTATAAACATGTTTAAATGTGCAAGCGATAAATATCCTCCACCTAATCCGGCTAAAGCACCTCCTGTAATTACGCAAATATACCTGATTAAATATACATTCACTCCTGCAACATCTGCTGTTCTTGGATTTTCTCCAGTAGCTCTTATCTTTAGCCCAAATGTAGTCTTAAAAATGGCTAAGTACATTATAGGAATGAGAATTAGGGAAATATATACCAAAAGGTTTTGTTGAAATAAAATTTGCCCTATAAATGGAATTTCACTAAGAAGTGGTACATTGATAGTTTTAAATCCCTCGATTGTTACAGGAAGAGGCCTTATTCCGAAGATCATTCTATAAAGAAATCCTGACATTCCCCAGCCTAAAAACCAAATAGCCATACCGCTAACTATCTGGTTTGCACGTAATGTTACACATACAAACGCATGAATTAAACCTAAAATAGCTCCAATGATTATGCTAAAGGCTATACCTATGAATAAGTCACCTGTAAAATATGCCCCTATAAAACCTAGAAATGCTCCCATAAGCATTATCCCTTCTACGCCCAAATTTAAAACTCCTGAGCGCTCAGCTAAAATTTCTCCAAAGGCTGGTAAAATCAATGGTGTAGAGAATCGAACAGCTGCAGCTAATAATCCTATTATGAAATTTTCATTAAAAATAATTTCTAACATTGCGCATTTACCAACTTCTTAAATATTTTCTTCTTAAATATTCACTTAGAGTTATGAATAACATTATAAGTCCCTCAATAGCGTAAACTAAATTTATAGGTATAGCTGTACTGCGTTGCATAGCATCAGCTCCAACGAATAAACTCGCAAAAAATAATGCGGAACCTATAATTCCAATCGGGCTTAGGCCTCCTACTAAAGCAATTGGTATACCGATATAACCAAACCCCCCTGAAATCCCATCTAATAATCGCTTATGAACGCCATAAATTTCAATCATTCCAGCTATACCAGCAAGACCTCCACTTAGTATAGCCGAGATTAAAATGTTTAAGGTCACGTTTATTCCACTATATCTTGCCGCATCTGGATTTTCTCCTACAACTTTAAGCTTATAACCTAATATACTCTTTTCAAGAATTATATAAGCAACTATGGCTAAGAGCAAAGCCATTAAAACTCCAGAGTGCAAACGAGTGCCTGGTATAAGCTTTGGTAAAAGTATTGAACTTGGAAGTAGGGGTGATTGAGGGAAACCATATCCGTAAGGATCTATAAGAGGGCCTCTTACTAAATAATTCAGTCCTAATGTAGCTAAATAATTCATCATGAGTGTAGTTATTATATCATTTATCCCAAACTTTACTTTAAAAAGAGCTGGCATTATAGCCCATAAAGCTCCTCCTAAAAATCCAAGTATCATAGCTAAGGGAATTACTAAAAGTGGTGGCATCGATTTTAAAACAATTCCTATCCAAGTAGCAAGTATAGCTCCTATTACTAATTGTCCTTCTGCACCAATGTTCCAAAATTTACATTTAAAAGCTATAGCTATTCCTAAACCAATTATTATAAAAGGTGTAGTCTTTACTAGAGTTTCAGCAATTGCATGTAAACTTCCAAAGGCGCCAATAAAAAGAGTCCAATAGGCATAAATAGGATTTACACCAGTTATAAGTAATAGAATTGCTCCTATAGAAAATGCCATTGTTATAGTAATAAATGGAAGAAAAAGATTAAGTAATGATGGAATTTTTAAACGCATAGCCTATTTACTCTTCTAAGTAAAAAAGAAAAGGTTATAAGTTTACTAAGCGCGCTCGGGGACTTCTACTTTAAGTTTACCAGTTATAATATCCTGCTTTATTTGCTCTACTTTGTCTCTAATCTCTTTTGGCACTGCATCGGAAAATGGTGCCAAAGAAATCCCACCATTTGCAAAAGTAGCCCAATAAGTCTTTCCACCGTATTTTCCAGCTTTATAATCTTCGATCATTTGTTTAAAGAGAGGACCCCATGAATACACTACACAAGAAAGCATCCTTTCTGGAGCAAGTGGTTTTTGGTCAACTGGAGTGCCCATTACCCAAAACTTCTTTTCCTTTGCTGCCTCTATCACACCTAAACCTAATCCATCACCACTATGCCATATTACATCTGCCCCTAATTCAGCCATAGCTATAGCTGCTTCCTTAGCTCCAGCAGCATCTCTCCAATCACCTGTATAATGCTCATATATAGTTATATCGGGTTTAATAGATTTTGCACCTAACTTAAAGCCTTCATGCCCTCTATAAATCTCAACTACATCAACTCCTCCAATTACGCCTATCTTATTCGTTTTAGTCATTAATGCCGCCAATACTCCCATAAGATAGCCTCCTTCTTCAAGTCTCACATCGTAGATGGCACTGTTCTCTACAGTTTTATAACCTGTACCAAGTGCAAACCCTACGTTTGGATAATCAGGTGCCACTTCGATTATTGGTTCCATAAATTGAAAGCCATGACCAATAATAAAGTCATAACCTTTTTCGGCATAATCTCTAAGCGCTGGCACTATATCAACAGGATCATAAACACCTTCAGTATAAGTAACTTCAATTTCATCTCCATATTCTTTTTTAAGCCACATCAATGCTTCGTAAGCTGCTTGATTCCATGAAACGTCATCTATCTTACCTGGGAGGATTAAAGCAACCTTTAGGACCTTCTTTGGCGGTGCAGGTGGAGGACGCGTAAGCCAATATACTCCAATGGCTGCAATAACTATAATAATTATTACAAGAATTGCGATGGTAATAGTTTTAGTTTTTGGTTTTTTCTCACTACTCATGTTTTTCACCTAAAAAGTTATATGATTAAAGCGCTATTTAAAAATTTTGTTCTCAGAGAGGAGCTCCAACTTAAGGTTTAATTTAGAGTTTTCCCATAGTTAATTTTGATGAGCTACAAAAGAACTCATTATTCTACATGATGTATCGTATTTACATTTTTGCTCTACAAGCCTTTAGCTATATGGATTTGGATTCAAAAGCTTAGTTGATAGATTTAAACCTAATTAAGGATTTGATAGGCCCTAAAACTTATATAAAATCCTTAAAATGCTTTTTAATTTAAAAAATTTATTTTTCTCCACCTAGTTAAAGCTATATCGAAAGCATGCTATTCATCAATTAGTGCTTTTTTATAAGCAAGGTTTATACAATACTTCTAGCGTTATCCAAAAATTCTTTAAAATCAGTTCTATGACAAAGGCATAAAAAGCTTCACTCTTTATAATAAAAGCATTATGAGAATTTGGAATTATGTGAGAGCTAATGAACGAAATCATATTTAAAAAGCAAATTGCTTATGGCATAAAACTGATGAAGTTAAAAGTTCCATTTATTGCTAAAAGTTATAAACCAGGACAATTTATAATCGTTAGAGTTCATGAAAAAGGAGAAAGAATTCCATTAACTATAGTTGAAGCTGAAAAAGAATCTGAAACTATAACAATAATTTTTCAAGAAGTTGGAAAAACAACTAAAATGCTTGGAGAGCTAGAGGAGGGTGATAAAATCCTAGATGTAGTTGGTCCATTAGGAAAGCCATCTGAAATTAAACTTTATGGCAATGTAGCTGTAGTAGGAGGGGGTGTAGCTACAGCTGTGGTTTATCCTGTAGCTAAAGCCTTAAAGGATATTGGGAACAAAATAATATCCATAACAGGAGCAAGAAATAAAGAGCTTTTAATACTTGAAAATGAAATGAAAGAAATAAGCGATGAATATTATATATCGACTGATGATGGTTCTAAAGGTTATCGTGGTTTTGTAAGCGATGTCCTAAAAGAGCTTTTATATAAAAAAGCTAAAATCGATATGGTTTTTACAGCAGGACCAGTAATAATGATGAAGGCTATAGCCGATATAACTCGTCCTTATGGAATAAAAACTATTGCAAGCCTGAATCCAATAATGATAGATGGAACTGGGATGTGTGGAGTTTGTAGAGTTTTAGTGAACAATGAAATAAAGTTTGCTTGCGTAGACGGCCCAGAATTTGATGCTCATCTAGTAGATTTTGATCTATTGATTAAAAGACAGAGTATGTATTTAAAAGAAGAAGAGATTTCATTAAAGCATTATAAAAGGGGCTTTTTATAGTTGGATAAGCTTAAAAGAGTTCCAATGCCTAAACAACCTCCAAAAGAAAGAATAAAAAATTTTAAAGAGGTTGCTTTAGGCTATAGCGAAGAACAAGCTATAGTAGAGGCTTCAAGATGCCTTCAATGCGTAAATCCTTTTTGCGTTAAAGGATGTCCAGTAGGGATAGATATTCCAGCCTTTATTAAGTTTATAGCTAAAGGAGAATTTGAAAAAGCTATTGAAAAGATTAAAGAAAAGAATAACCTTCCAGCTATTTGTGGTAGAGTTTGTCCTCAAGAAACCCAATGTGAAAAAGCTTGTATACTTAATAAAAAAAATGCAGCTATTGCTATTGGTGCCTTAGAAAGGTTTGCTGGTGATTATGGGCTTTCAAAAAGAATAGTAAGCTTTGAAAAAGCTAAATCTACAGGAAAAAAAATAGCCGTGATAGGATCGGGTCCAGCTGGGCTTACAGTAGCAGGAGATTTAGCAAAACTTGGTCATGAAGTAACTATTTTTGAAGCTTTACATGAAGCTGGGGGAGTATTGGCTTATGGAATACCTGAGTTTAGGCTTCCTAAATCCATAGTTAAGGCTGAAATAGATTACATTGAAAAATTAGGAGTAAAAATCCTTACTAACATAGTTGTTGGCAATACAATAACGATCGATGAATTGTTTGGAATGGGCTATGAAGCTATTTTTGTTGGAGCAGGAGCAGGTTCGCCAAATTTTTTAGGAATTCCAGGAGAAAGCTTAAATGGAGTTCTTTCAGCAAACGAGTTTTTAACTAGATGTAACCTTATGAAAGCATATTTATTCCCAGAATACGATACACCTATTTCGATAGGCAATAAAGTAGCAGTTATAGGCGGGGGAAATGTAGCAATGGATGTTTCAAGAACAGCTTTAAGGCTAAAGCCAGAGGAAATAGAAGTAACTGTAGTTTATAGAAGAACTGTTCATGAAATGCCTGCAAGAAAAGAAGAAATATTGAACGCTATAGAAGAAGGAGTTAAAATAAAAACATTAACAAGCCCTTTAAGAATGATTGGAAATGAACATGGATGGATTACTAAGCTAGAATGTATAAAAATGGGCTTGAGCGATTTAGACTCTTCAGGACGTAAAAAGCCTATTCCAATAAAAGATTCAAACTTTTTTATAAATTTAGATACAGCCATAATCGCTATAGGAAGAAAGCCTAATCCAATTATACAAAAAACTACGCCTGGAATTAACGTAGATGAAAATGGTTTAATAATTGTTGATGCTAAAACTTGCAGAACAAGTAAGCATAGAGTTTGGGCTGGTGGAGACGTAGTTACTGGAGAAGCTACAGTTATAAGCGCTATGGCTGCAGGAAAAATTGCAGCAAAAGATATTCATAATTTTTTATTAAGTCTTTATTAAACTTTTAGATTAAGTAGGCATTAATAAATTTTTTAACGATTTTAAACGTCTTTTAGCTCTATTTTTATTAGATAAAACTAGCAAAATTGCTTTTTCATTTTCTAGTTTTTATTATCGATTAAAGTCTCGCAAAATCGAGATTTTTCCTTAGTTTATTAAAAGAATTTACTTGCATTCGCCTTTTAGAGAATTCATACTTAAAAGCCTTAAAGCATTTTAAACTTAATTTCATATCCATAAGAAATATTTAAGCATTCAAATTGCAAAATATTTTAAAGCAATGTAGGCATAAATTACTGCTTTAAGCATTTTGGGGTTGAAACAAGCATGCATATAGTGAATGTAGCTGAAAAAGATTGGGAAGATTTTAACGATCCAGAAGCTAAAGGGGTTAAAGTGAAATGGCTTATCTATAAAGAGATTGGAGCTCATAAATTCGCATTAAGATATTTTTTGATTGAAAAAAATGGATATACACCATTGCATAAACATCCGCAAGAACATGAAATATTTATAATTCAAGGAAAAGGGCTTTTGATTAGTGAAAACCAAAAAGTAGAATTGAAGCCTAAAGATGCTGTATTCATTTCTTCTAATGAGTTACATCAGTTTAAAAATATAGAAGAGGAACCTTTGATATTCATTTGTGTAATAGGCTAATGTAAGTTAAGCTTTAAAGCTATGAAGGCATTCAAGAGGTAACTTTTTATAGTTGAGTCGCAAGTTCCAATTCAATATATGTGGCAACATGTTCAATGGAAATGAGTCAAAAGCTTTGCTATAAAAGAAGAATTAAAAAATTCAATAACTGAGATGAAACATACTAAAGCCATTACTGAAAGATTGCTCTATCTTGGAGGAATTCCTAAAAAATCCAAATCCAATTTTTGTATTAAAAAGCCTAAAAGAGATGATAGAATGAGATAAGAAAGATTAAGAAAATGCAATAACTAAGACCATAATCAACAAAGCAGAAAAAGAAGACGAGATAACCATAGAAGAAATCTTTAAGAATGTTCTAAAAGATAAAGAGGAGCATCATGATATCTTCATTTAAAAGAGAAAGCTTTAATCAAAAGGAAAGAAGAAGAATGAAAATAAGCTTTAAAGCTTATACTTATGCTTTTATTGTTTGTTTATTCTTAGCTTTAATCGAATTTATCGATGAAATTTATTTAAAAAATTGTTGTATAAAAGGCTTTATCGAATATCCCCATGGATTCATTATATTTGATTTGCCTATATTCTTGTTTATAAATAAAAGTTTAGCATATTACCCATTGGATATATTTTTTAGCATTATTACGCATATTGGTTCTACGATATTTTGGTTATTGTTCGCGATTTTACTTTGGATTAAACATAGAAAAAATGAAGCTATTATATTGGCTATAACGATCTTAATTGGCGGGATTATTTTTCTCCCAATAAAATTGTTTTTACCAAGGGCAAGGCCATATCAAGCTATAAATAGTGTTAGGATTATAGAAATAGAGGGGGGATCAAGCTTTCCAAGTGGACATGCAAAAAATTGTTTTTCAGCAGCTGTAATCTTAAGTAATAAACATCCAAATTGGAATTTTTCATTGTATGCTTTAGCCATAATTGTTAGTTTTAGTAGAGTTTATATCGGAGCTCATTGGCCAACAGATGTTATAGGTGGCGCTTTTGCTGGATGGATATTAGGAATTATAATGTTAAAGCTTGAAAAAAATATTTTAAATTGCTTTAAAAGTATTTTTAATAATTTTGAGGTATAAAAATTGAAGAATCTTATGCCTCAAATAACTAGGAAACGATTAATAATAGAGGGATTTTATAGAATTGAAATAACTCATGAATTTATTAAAAAATTCCTTAAAGAACTTTCTGACTTTTTAGGAATGATGATTATATTAGAGCCAGTGATTTTTTCACCAAACGTTAAAACCAATTCTATTCATAGCGGTTTAGCTGGGTTCATGGCATGGGTTGAATCTGGTGTAAGCTTTTATACATGGAGCAATTATAAGTTTTTTACTTTGGATATCTATACTTGTAAAGATTTCGAAATAAAAAAGGCCATTAGATTTGTTAAAGAAGCTCTAGATTCGCCTAAACTCGTTTATGAAGAATTCCATTATGAAGGTTAAGACATTGTAAAAATCTTCAATAGTAATTAATTCTTATGTTTTACTATACCATAGTTTTATGAATTAGCTTTGAAATAATGAATGCTAAAGAGACTGTAAGACTTAATCTTCTAGATTTTTAAGGAATGGTTTTATTAAAGCTTTAGTTATTTTGAAAGTAGAACCCTATAAATAAATTTTTAAGTCTTAGAATTCTATAAAAGCTTAGATCAATGTAAAATGTCAAGATCAAAGATTTTAATAGTCGAGGCTCTTTCTTCAGGTTATGTTAAAAATGAAAATTCAAGCATACTCTCAGAAGGTTTAGCTATGCTCATTTCTATAGCTAACGATATCTCTAGAGCTGGTTATGATGTTTCCATAGTTTTAAGCAAAAAGTTTATGAATTCGAAGTTAAGGATCGAAACTTCGAAGATTTTCAAAGTAAATAGTTTAAAAAATTCTTTACTAAAAACTTTTGCTAAAGCTCATGATTTTACTTATATTATAGCTCCTGAAAGCGAAAATCTATTATTAAGTATGGTCAAAAGCCTAGAGGGTTTCCACATAAACTCTAAGCCTGAAGCTATTAAGCTAGTTTCTGATAAAGCAAGAATGCTTCTTGAATTAAGTCAAAAAGGATTTAAAGTTCCTGAAACTTTAAATCCCTTTGAGATTTCCTTAATTAAAGAAATGGGATTTCCATTAATAATTAAACCATGCTTTAGTGCTGGATGTGAAGGATTAAAAATCGTTAAAAACATGAATGAATTTCATAAAGCTTTTAAAAAACTTCATAAAGCCTATAACCAATTAATTGTTCAAAAACTGGTTAAAGGAATTCCAGCTAGCGTATCATTAATAACCGATGGTTTCAATGTTAAGCATTTATCTTTGAATAAACAGTTTATAGAGCTTAACAAGCCTGAATATCTTGGAGGCTATACTCCATTAAACCATAAATTAAAACAAAAAGCATTTAATATAGCTGAAAGAATTGTAAAGAATTTTAAAGGCTTAAAGGGATATATAGGCATAGATGTTATTCTTTCAAAAAACGAAGTATACATTGTAGAAATTAATCCAAGATTAACTGTTTCTTATGTTGGGTTAAGCAAAGTTTCAAGGATAAATTTAGCTAAGCCCATAGTAGAATCATGTTTAAAAAGCTTACCAAACTTCAACATCAGCTTTAATGGTTTATGCTACTTCCATAAGGCTTTATTCAAAAAATGTTTTACAAAAAATTTCATCGAATCCATTAACAGCTTTAATGAAGTTTTAATTCCACCGATAAAACTTAAAAATTCTTCTAATGAAGGATACGGATTTATTACAACAATTTCTAAAAGCTTCTTGAATGCTAAAAAAGTTTACCTAAAGCTTATCGATAGAATAATGAAAGAAACAGGGTGCAAAATAGTATGGTAAAAGTTCTAGGCTGGGATATAGGTGGAGCCAATATAAAAGTTGCATACATGGAATCTAAAAACAATGAATTGTTAAAAGTTGAAGTGTTTTCTGAATATTTTCCAATATGGAAAAAAGGAAAAGAAAGACTTAAAGATGCCTTAGAATTTCTAAAGCTTAAAACAAGATGCTTAAACCCAGATCTTGTAAACTTAACGATGACTATCGAGCTTTCAGATGTTTATTTTTCTAAAAAAGAAGGGGTAAACCATGTGCTTGAAACGATTAAAGAAGTCTTTCCAAATGAAGAAATTAAAGTTTTAGACGTTGATGGAAACCTTTTATCCATAGAAAAAGCAAGAGAAAACTATTTAGAAGTTGCAGCTGCTAATTGGTATGCTACAGGATGGTTGGCTTCAAAGCTTTCAAAAGATTGTCTTGCAGTCGATGTAGGAAGCACAACAACTTCTATAATACCTGTTTTAAATGGAAAAGTAGCTGCAAAAGGAAAAAACGATCTAGAAAAGCTTGCTTTTGGAGAACTTGTTTATACTGGAGCTCTTAGAACGAATGTAGCAACGATAGTTTCATACATTCCTTTAAGAGGTTTTTTAATCCCTGTTTCTTCAGAATTCTTTTCTCAATCTGGAGATGTCCATTTAGTCCTTGGGAACCTAAAGCCTGAAGATTATAGCGTAGATACACCTGATGGAAGAGGAGTAAGCATTATCGAGGCTTCAGCCAGAATAGCTAGAGTTTTATGCGCCGATCTAGATATGTTAAGTTTAGATGAAATAAAATCTATAGCCAACTATATATATGAAGCTCAATTAAATCAAATATTAAACGGTTTAAAAAAGCTTTTAAAAAATTTTAAATTCGATCTTAAAACAAATCTGGCCTATATAACTGGTATAGGCAGGGAGTTTTTAGCCTTAAAAGCCTTAGAAAAAGCTGGATTTAATCTTATAAAAGATTTATCAGATTTTATAGGAGTTATGGGAGCCAAAGCTACTCCGTCCTTTGCTTTAGCACTTATGGGAATAGAATTTCTAGAAGGTGAGCCTATCAATTGGAAACAGTTTTAAAAATCGGTGGTAGCTTAAGTAAAAAACCTGATAAGCTTATGAAATTATGCATTATGCTTGGCGATTTAGCAAAGAAGCATTGCTTGACAGTAGTTCCTGGTGGAGCTGAATTTGCAGATACAGTTAGGCATGCATATAAATTGTTTTCTTTATCTGAAAACGTTGCCCATAAAATGGCCATATTGGCTATGGAACAGTATGGGCTTCTTTTATCGGATATAACTCCAAATTCTAGAATAGCCAAAACAATTAAAGATTGTATAAAACTTAGTAAAAAAGGTTTTTTACCAATCCTGTTGCCTCATTGGCTTCTTTATAGGAAGAATCCTTTTAAGCCTTCTTGGAATATTACTTCTGATAGTATATCAGTTTATATAGCATACTTGTTAAAAGCTAAAAACTTAATCTTAATTAAAGATGTAGATGGAGTTTACGATAAAAATGGTGAAGTTTTAAGCATAACAACTTTAAATTGGCTTAAAAAGAATAAAACATGTTTAGATAAGTATTTTCCATTCATAATGAAAAAAGCAAAATTGAAATGTTATATCGTTAACGGTTTATACCCAAAAAGATTAAAAATGCTATTAGAAGGGGGAAAAACTTTATGTACTGAAATTTTAACTTAATTGCTTTGGTTTTAATTTTTTAATTTTAAATTTTTTAAGGAGGTTTAAAATTCCTTTTTACTTCATTTAAACTTGAGCCTACAACAATTATGTCTTTCATATTCCCTAGCCCTTTTTCTGAGGCTCTTTTTATATGGAATATTTTATTTGGATCCGAATCCCATAACTAAAGCTCCAATAGCATCTGTGGCTACAGGATCTTTTCCAGCTATAACTAAGTCCATCTTTACAGGATTTCCGTTTACTGGACCTTTACCTTCCATGGCTATGAATCCATCGATTATCGTAAAATCTGGCTTCTTTACTGAGTTAACATCCACTATCACTTTATCTACTCCGATTAAATGATATTTTGCTTTGAATTTCTCAGGAATTAATCCAAACATATTCTTTAATCCAAGAGTTACTAAAGTTTCGCTATGAGTTTTCAGCTTTGCTGCGCTAACGATATAACTTTCTAGGACGATTTTTGGAAAAGTAATTTTCGATAAAACCTCATAGTTATGCACTTTAACTTTAATTTTTTCTTTAACTTTTCTTAAATTGATGAACGGTACATCATATTTTTCGCATATAGATTTAATTCCAGAGGCTTCTACAGCCTTATCGACATTTGTCATGGTTGCATCCGAATCAGCAACAATAATTCTTTCATTAATTTTTTTAAAGTATATAATTAATCCCTTAACGATTATTGGATCAGTTGTAGCTCCAGAACGCCAATCCTTAGTGCTTATTAAGTTCACTTTTACGATAATTGGTTTATCTTCAAACATCGGTTCTCCAGCTAATTGGATAGCTTTAAGAACCGTATCCAATGATCGCTCTCCTTTGATTAAGGCTACCTTGCTCTGATGCTTTAACTCGATCGAGTTGTATTTTGAGTTCATTTAAAAACTTTTAAGCCTTTTTTTACTTATATACTTTTTAATCTAAAAGGTTTTCAAGGTTACATCAATGAGGCTTTTTTCAATAATTCTAAGAGTATTAATGAAACGTATTTCTCAACGATTGTTAAGAATGAGCAAAATTTAAAAGGTTTAAGACTCGATAACATTCAATTAGAGAATTATGAAGTTGGGAGAATAGGAAGTTTGGGTCTAATTAATTGGGCTAGAAGACGAAGCCCTTGGTTACTCCATTTTAATACAGGAGGTTGTAATGCATGCGACATAGAAGTGGTAGCGGCTTTAACGCCGCGCTACGATGTCGAAAGGTTTGGCGCATTACTTGTGGGAAGTCCTAGGCATGCGGACATAATGGTAGTTACTGGAGCCATAACAAGACAAGTCAAAAAAAGATTACTCAGAGTTTATAAGCAGATGCCTGAGCCGAAGTTTGTAGTGGCAATAGGCAATTGTTGTCTAAGCGGTGCAGTCTATAGAGGAGCTTACAATGTTCAAGAAGGCTTAGATACAGTTTTGCCAGTAGATGCTTATGTTTATGGATGCCCTCCTAAACCGGAGGCTATATTAAAGGCCATTTTTACACTTCAAGAAAAAATAAAAAGTTTTAGGAAAACTCAAGTCTTAAGGTGAGTCG